>JAJAZG010000383.1 GCA_026785865.1 Pseudanabaena sp. CAN_BIN31 | reverse complement strand
CGCAAAGCCAACTACTTCCACATGATTAAGCACTTGTGAAAGAAGAGAATTACTAGTATTTTGAGAAATTTCCTTTGCAATATTAAGACTAAAGATATTTGTCAGCAACCAAGAAAGATTAAAATTCTTGTCAATATATCCGTAAGTTAAGCGATCGCTTGGCAACTTCGCCAAAATAGTTTTAAAACTTTTCGATGCGGCGATCGCTTGATTATTCTTGATCGTTAAAGCTGATTCTAAAACCTTAAGCGAATTCGATAAATATAAATAATCTTTAGTTTGAGTATGCGCTGCCACAACATTTCCCGATACTCCCAAACTATCGCTAGCAGAGAGCTTTGTCCAGATCGTCACAGGCTGAGTATTTAGCGAGATTTCCCCAACTGTGAGCTTAGTTCTCACCAGATTATCAAGATCAGCGATCGCCGATTTTACAACATTTGCATCTTCTACTTTCGCAACGACTAACCAATCAGGATTGCTATTTGTCTTTGGAAGTAAGGCGATCGCATAGTCATTTTGCGCCCATGACACAACGCTACTCTCCAAAGGAATCGGTGCGATCGCATTTATGATTGCTTGTTTCCATTCAGGAATAAGTGTTTCTTTCAATCCTGTCAAAGTTTGACCAAGATTATTGCCAATGATTACAGAACTTCCCAATGGAATTTTATTGGTGATATTCTCATAGGATTTCTTAGAAGATTTAGTCTTCGTAGATTGAGGCGCAATTGTCGATTCAACCTTTTCACTTGTGAAACTTAATGCTGTCTTCGCTCTAATACCTGACTTGTCAAAACTCAGACTCATTAGCAAGCTTTCTTTAGGTAACTCTTTATCTAGCTCAGCAAGATTCACATAAGCTACACCAACTTTGCCAGTATCAAATTTGGCAAGTTGATCGCGATAAGTATCAAGACTCACAAGTGCTGAGTCAGTCGTTTGCAAAGCGGCGATCGCATGGCGTAACACCCGCGCATCATTAGCAAACAAGACAAACTTATCCAAAGTTGTACCCGCGATCGCAGGTTTGTCTTCGGCAAAACTGGTACTTAAAATCGATACGCCCTGATACTGCTCAAATCCCAAATCAGAACCATTTACCGCCAGTCTCTGCCAAAAAGCATCAATACTTGTTTGAGCCAAATCAACATCTTTCGCCGCAAAAGCCAATAAATAACCAGTTTGCAAACCATTAGCAGGTTGATCATCCAGATCGACATCAGTTACCGCTAAAGTGATTTCGCGATCGAGCCAAGGCTGGACATCGCGATCGTAATCTAACAACCAATTTTGTTGCAATTGCTGCTTCAGATTGGTAAGATCATGGCGCACATCACCGCGATCGCTTGGTTTCGCCGCCAACTGCGCGAATAGTCCTAACTTGTCTGGATTCACCAAAAACGATAGGAATAAGGGCGATCGCTTCGGTAAAAACTTAACAGCGATCGGCTGAGTATTAACTCCATTCAACACCTCATGCGGATTCGCACCCAAGACTTTTGCCACTGTATTCAAGCTCAGTACCAGCAACAAAATTCCAACTACCGCAATTCCAACAAAAACAGGTTTGATTTTCATGCTTTTTTTAATCCATCCTTGTAGCATGGTGGAAATTCTTCTTTTGAGGTTGATGAAGTGTCGGAAATTTACTCCGAATTATCAAATTATAGAACACTTCTCTATGCTCGACAAGGTATAACCTTGTGTTTAAATGGTTCTCTCCTACGTGTATCTAAGTTTTCATCCTAGTTAAGATTTCCCCGTTTAGTCAGTGTTTAGAATGTGTTTAGTTTGCGATCGCATCTGCCTTTTTGATTTTTGGTTTGTCTTGATACAAGTGGCGATCGTAATGGAAGCCCCAAAACAATTAAGAAACAGGTACAGCGATCGCAGCGTTAATGTAGCTAAATATTTCGTCGAGTTCGCCAATCGCTTCTAGTTTAATATTTTCTGTGGGTGTGAGGGTATCAGATTGTTTCTCATTGAGCAGGATTTGAAGACGATCGCCAAGTTCGTCAGTAAATTTAAACAGCGTGAGATGGTTGATTTGCTAAATGTGCATTCCTTTCGGGAGAAGAGATAATGGTTTTAGCGATCTACTCACAATAATTAGATTCGATCTTTCTCAAATCGTACTGAACCATAATCAAAGTTGCCACCAGATTTTTTTAGTAGCTTTTTCAAGGCAATTACTTTAGCATCCACCTCTATGGCTTTAGGCATAGGAACCTTGCTAAGGACAATTCTGGCAAAAATCTTGCCAGTAATCTCATATTTTATGGATTGAAAATATTTGATAGTTTCAGTAAGTTGTTCGACAGCCGAAATCAAATCTCTTCCCTTCAACTCGATAAAGTATATATCTGCAAGTTCACAAATAATTATCAGATAATCACATTTTCTTTGACTTTGACTATCAATTACGCAGCCATCGATTTTAACCTTGCAGACTTTCTTTTTAGATAGATTCTGAAAAACGTATTTTCGTTTGTTCTCTTCTACAACAATTAGCTTTCCCTCGCTACAGTCTGTGCATTTATTATGATTTTCCTGAAATTCTTGACAATTAAATTTCATTCTTAATCCTCAAGGTCAAAGAGTTGATTAAATGTATCAACAATAATATTTGAGGCTCTGTCTATTTCTGCTGATTCAATTAGTCCCACTTCGTGATCGACAATCAAGCGAGCAATACCTTCTTCTAAAATATAAGCATCTAATCTAGAAGACCTAATCCATAAGTGATGATCTATAACTGTACTAATTTCTTCTGGTTTAGTAGCACCTAGCTTATGAGCATATAACAAATTATTAAAAGATGAAAGAATGTAAGGGCTATGAGTTGTCAAAAGAATTTGATTGTCATTCTGATTAGCTAGTAATGCAATCAAATCAATAATTTGTTTTTGGGCTACAGGAAAAAGATGTGCTTCAGGTTCTTCGACAACTAGAAAAACCTTTCGATTATTAAGAATTAAAAGTAAGGTAATCAATAAAATCCAAATAACTTCCTGTTGTCCTGATGATGCAAAATTTATTAAAGTACTTTTCCCATTCTCGAAAGTAATTCTTTCAACACCTTTAGAATATCCATAAGAGCCTCGTAAAATTGAATTAATTAAGTCTTGTGCAAGATTTATAATTTCAATAGTTTCAGGGTTACTATTGGAAATATGTTCTGCGACTAATGTATCTATTCCTTTCTCAAAGATTGGTTTGGCTTGATCGATACGAGTAATAAAATCTTGCATCAAGTAGTCTAACTTAGTTAAACTATCTGATTCTAATTCCCCATGTAATTCATCTCCCATATCAATGTTGTACCGTTGTTGAGATAAAGTCGTAATCAGACTACGACCAGCAGGTAAAAAAATAATATCTCGATCATCTCGAAATAGCCAATTAAGTTCCGTACCAATATACTCAAATAGAGCGGCTTTCTGGGATTCAATGATCGTTCTTTCTCGCGAAGAAGGAAAATTAGATACTTTTTTATGTAATTTGTTATATAGATTCTGACATTTATCCATTATCCGCTTAAATTTATTGATAAAGTCTTCACTAAAATTAATATTTATAAGTTCTGTTTCAGAATTATTAATACAAATTTTTATTCCATTACGATATTCATATTCTAGTTTTATGTTGCTAGGCTGTATTAAAGTGCCGTAAATTTTTCTGAATTTTTGTCTTACAAGTTTGGCGAAATCAAAAATACTGTTATCAAATTTTTTTTGGTTATAGCAATCAAGATAGTATCGATATAAGTCATCTCTTAAAGACTTGAAAAAGAAGATTGCTTTACTAACAGTACTCTTGCCGCTAGCTTGAGAGCCAATGAACACAAGGATATCATTCACATCAATATCGATGTTTGCGATTGGACCAAATTGATGAATGATTAACCGTTGTGACATGCTCATTTTACAAAAGATTGAAAAATGCTGAATCTATCTCATAGCCTAAGCTTTGCGTCATTTGCTGTAACTTAGCAGTGCTATCAATACCGCGTGACTTTAACCAGAGAGAAATTGTGAACACCTTCTGCATTACAAAAATCTCTAAGGATTCGGGGTTGTATTGCAGCACATAGCCATCACCTTCACGCTTAAACTCGTGCGGAACTAACATCGCCGCATAACGACTGAGTTCCAAACGCCAGTCAAGGAGGTAGCAGAACCAAGGATAAGTCGCATCTAGACGCACAAACCATAGACGTACTTCTGATATTTCTGATAGCTCGCGAGGATCGCCATCTTCTTTATTCCAAACAAGTTCTATTTGAATCGCGCGATCGCCTTCAGTAGTTTCTTCCCAATTTGCTAATAACTTCTCGATCGCAATCTTTGCAGGAGTGATATCAAGCGATTCAATACAGGCTTGGTTAAGGTAGATGACAGTAGACATTATGACTAATTATTATAACTAATTATTTTTTAGGTAAATTTTCGCGAGGATCGAACGATTGGACTTCCAGCAACTGCTCGTAAAGTTCGCGTTCGCGTTTGGTGGGATTTTTGGGAACGACGATCTGGATTTCTACATATTGATCGCCAAAAGTTTTGACATCTTTGGGAAAACCTTTGCCAGAGAGTCTCAATTGCTGTCCAGATTTCACCGCAGGCGGAATGGTTAGCTTTACAAGTCCGCTTAAAGTTGGGACTTCTACTTGAATGCCAAGCACAGACTCGCTCGGTGAAATTGGCAACTGACAGCGAATATCAGAACCTTCGAGGGTAAAGAACGAATTGGGCTTGAGTGTGATTTTGAGATAAAGATCGCCGCCTGATGCGCCTTGCCCCTTGAGCCGAATTCTTTGACCTGACAGAACACCTGCGGGCATATTCACTTCAAGCGATCGCCCATCTTCGAGGCGAATACGTTCGCGACCGCCAACATAGGCGCGTTCGAGTGGTAATTCTAATAAAGCTTCGGAATCGCGGCGAGGACTGGGACGCGGTGGCGCTTGAGTTGTCGTGCGATAAGAAGATGCGCCGCCGCCTGTATCTTGAGCGCGTTCGTTGGTGCGGAATTTGCCTAATAACTGATCGACGAATTCTTGGAAGTCGTTATATTGGCTAAAGTCTACATCGCCTGTATTGCCGCGCTCGAAGTCGGGCGAATATTGTTCACGCGGAGACGACGATGGTGGTCGTTGACCTTGGAAGCCGCCTTGTTTCCAATATTGCCCAAAGCGATCGTATTGCTGACGTTTGGTAATGTCGGACAAGACTTCGTAGGCTTCCCCAATATCTTTGAAGCGCTCTTCGGCTGCCTTGTCGTTTGGATTTAGGTCGGGATGATATTTCCGCGCTAACCTGCGGTAGGAGCGCTTAATTTCGTCAGCCGTGGATGTCTTCGGTATACCGAGAATTTCATAATAATTGCGAAAGTTTTGCATATTTCCCGAACTGCAAACAAGGAGATTACTTAGCTTACCCTATCGTTGCTTTAGCAGACGCTTAGGCATCGTTTAAGTGTGGTGCAAAGCGCCGTACTTAAGCGATTTAGATCCAGCTACGCAACCACATTAGCACAGGCAAATAAGCCGATGAGATCGGTAAACCGATATAGATCGGCAACCAAAATAAAAAGCCGATCGCCACAGTTATAAAAATCGCTGACCCGATCGCCCTAATATTTTGTAAAGGCGATCGCCACAATAATGAAACTAATAGGGCAAGGGCGGCGAAAGCAAAAACTGAGGCGGGCATATAGTGATAGAGAAATATGCAGCGCTTGCTAATACTCCAAGGCAACCAATGGGCGACAAAACTAATCGTCACATAGGACATAAACCAAAATAATTGCGATCGCCTTTTCGATGGTATTTGCAATATAAATTTGGGTGGAAATCTTAACTTCGAGGCAATTAAAAACGTTAAGCAAATCAATAAGGCGATCGCACTGAGCCAATATAAAAACGGGTTGCCCATCCCGTGAACAAATTCCACCATGCTATTCGGGCGAGTTTCAAAAAAGTAGGCGATCGGGCGAATTAATAAAACCCAACTCCACCAAGGCGAGCAATAGGGATGAATCGGTTCAGTTTTGCCAACGCCTAAGTTTTGATGAAAGCCGAGAATCTGGCGATGTAGTTCCCAAATGTCGCGCTCAGGATTAATGATCAGATGTGGAATCCACTGCACAAAATAAAAGGCGATCGGCAAAATGATTAAACCGATCGCAATTTGAGCAACATTCAAAGTTTGGCGATAACGCGACCATGTATAAGCGGCGATCGCGATTAATCCGACAATATAAGCCAAGCCTGTCCACTTGACGCTTATCGATGCGCCCAACATCAATCCCGTAGCGATCGCCCAAAACCAACGTTGTCGCGATCGCTTCAGGGCTAGCACCATACATAATTGGCTGAGCATCCCGAATAGCAAAATATAAATATTGATCAAACCAAATCGTGACTCCACCAACAACAAGCCATCCAGCGCCACAAAACAACCTGTTAGCCAAGCCCACCCACGGCGATCGCTCAACT
>JAJAZG010000382.1 GCA_026785865.1 Pseudanabaena sp. CAN_BIN31 | reverse complement strand
GCACCGTATAAATTCGCTTCATTTAAAGTCGTGCATGATAGGTTTGCTTCGCTCAAATTGGCATTAGCCAGCTCGATCGCCGTTAAACCCAAACCACTAAGATTTTCACGACTGAGATCGGTATCACTAAAATCTCGAAAGCCTTGGTTATAGCGATCGATCAGTTCTCTAGCTTTCATATTTATTTATCCGATTATTTATCAGTGGGCAAAATTGCGCCCGTCATATTTGCGCCATCTAAATTTGTCCACAACATGAAAGCGCCTCTCAAGTTTGTCCACAACATAAAAGCTCCTTGCAGATTTGCACCTGTCAAGCTGGCTCTGGTGAGATTGGCTCGATTGAGATTAGCCCGATTTAAGCTAGCTCCATTTAATACCGCCTCGTCTAGGTTTGCCCCAGTCAAATTAGCTTCATTTAAAATTGCATTGTGCAAATTAGTCCGAATTAAGTAAGCACCGCGCAGATCGGCATTACTCAAATCGGCTCCACTTAAGTTTGCACCCATCAAATTTGCACCGCTCAAATTTGCGCCACTGAGATTAGCATTGGAGAGATTTACACCATTAAGATTTGCCCCACTGAGATTGGATTTCATTAAAAATGCACCCGTGAGATTTGTCCAACTCAAATCTGCTTCGGTCAAGTTGGCTTCGTTCAAATTTGCCCAACTCAGATCGCAACCAACTAAATTCGCTTTTTCTAAGTTTGCGCCGAGTAAATTTGCCCAGCCCAAATTTGCCCTACTGAGGGAACCATTGCTCAAATTTGCGTGAACAAGATCGACCGCATTGAGATTGGCTTCATTTAAGATTGCGCCACAAAGATCAACTCCTTGCAACTCTGCGCCTGTGAGATTTGCTTCGGTCAGATCGACATTCACCAAACAAGCTTGACTAAGATTCGCACCACTAAGATTTGCCTTAATCATCAGTGCGCCTGTGAAGTCAGAGTCACTGAGATCGGCTCCCAGTAAATTGGACTCAATGAAAAATGTGCCATTTAGTTTCGCATGACTGAGATTTGCGCCGTTGAGACAGGCTCCTGTCAGCGTGGCAAGACTGAGATCGGCGTTGATTAAAGATGCACTGTTTAGATTTGCCCCATTCAGATTGGCAGCCACTAGATAGGCATCATTGAGACAGGCTCGTTGTAGATCGGCTTTGATTAAGAAAGCTGATGTGAGATTTGCTTCAGTCAGATTTGCTTCAACCAGATTGGCTCGGTTGAGATCGGCTCTATGGAGAAATGCGCCTGTAAGATTCGCTTTGGAGAGCATCGCGTCTGCAAGTTTGGCATTACTAAGATTAACGCGCTTGAGATCGGCTCCTTTGAGGTTGATTCCTTCTAGGCTAGATTTGGTAAGATTTGCTTTAGTAAAATCAGTAATGTTCACGCCTGCCTCATTTTAATTCGTTGTACTCGTTACATCTAAAGAAGACTTTTACGCATATAAATGTTCCTAATTTCTCCTCAATTTGTCTCGACAATATGGCTGCGTCTCAATGTCTTCAATGGTTCAGATTAGCGCCGCAAAGCGCCGCCTATAAGAACCCTTACAATTTGTTGGTAACAAATTGGGAATCTCAATAAATTGCTATAACAATTACAATACATGAGGAAAATGGTGATGCGATCGCCTTGCAATATTTGGCTTAGATAGAGCGATCGCAATTCCGCGCACATTACAAAAATTTCTGCCAAAAAACTTAAAATTTTTTATTTATATCAGTATATTTTCTAATTCAGGATATTTAGAAAATAAGCTGTCAACGCTGGCGAGTTTTGCACCATGTTCTAGGGTGGTGGCGATAATGAGGCGATCGAATGGATCTTTGTGAATGGGTGAGAGATTAACGGCTCTGACTGTAACTTCTGGGCTGAGTGGTAATAACTCAATTCCTGCGGGTGCTAGAGAATCGCGAAGCCAGTCTCTAATAGGAATGTCTATCTCCAAACGACCCTTATTGTAAGCTAGAGCTATTTCATAGCAAGATATAGCTGACACTGCGATTGTATTTGCTTGTTGAATTTGTTCTGTCCATTGTGATGGAAGGCGATCAAAATTAGCATTGATATACCAGAGCCAAATATGGGTATCAAGAATTACTATTTCAGGCATTCCCAGTCCTCTTCATCGACAATTGGACTGACAATATCACCCAAGATTTTTACTTTTCCTGCAAGATGTGAGGGTGTTGTTCGTTTGGGTGTTTTAGTAGATGGTGGGTTTTCTTCTAAAACGGTGATGATAAGGCGTGCTGAGCTAACTTGTGGCTGATCGCTTAGCCATGTGATTTGTCCATTTTCATAGGTTGCTTCATAACTCTTGAGCATGATTTTCTCCTGTTATCTCTCATTCAAGGCTGGCAAGCTATTGACTATTTTAACGGTCTCGACACTGACGCGGACGATGCGCTTAACCAAGTCGAGGATGTAGCGCGGGTCGTCTGACCAATCGTTAGGGTTGTTGGTGAGGCAACTATCTTTGTCTCTGGTGAGTTGATAGCGTTCCATGATCCATTCTAGGGCGGGTTTGCCGTTGACTATGTATTCGTAAGCCTTTAGGGGTATGCCTGTGAGGGTGATTTTGTTGTTGTAGGTGATCGTGGTTTTGTCTACGGCTCTGTCGTGCCGCCCGAATTGCATTTTGGATACGCGATAGTCGGTGTCTTCTAGATAGAGTTCGCTTTGAATTTCTTCTAATGGATAAGTTTAAATCGCTTAGCCATGCGTTTTGTCTATTGTCATAGGTTGCTTCATAACTTTTGATCACAGACTAATTTTCTCCTTTAATTTTGACTGCCACCGTCATTTATGTCTTATGATATCTTAGGGTTTACTCTTACACTTCCCGTGCGACAAAGACATGAAGCTAAAATCTATCTCGTTTGAAAACTATAAAGCTTTTTATGAGAAGCAAACAATGCAACTGAAACCAATTACTATTCTAATTGGCAAGAATAGCTCTGGAAAAAGTTCAATTGCTAAATTATTTACCCTATTTGAAAACTCACTGTCAGGTGAAATAGATGAACCTCTGTTGCTTAATAATTATGGGGTTGAGTTAGGTGAGGACTTTAAAAATTTGTTTTTCGGAAATAGCACAGCAGGGAAACCGTTAAATTTTAATCTTACATTTGAAAATGATGTACAGATAGAGATTATGTTGTTTCATCAAGCTGATGGGAAAGCTTCCAAAGATGGGAAAGCTTCCAAAGTTAGTTATGGATTAAAAATTGTGGAATGGAAATATAAGGATGATAGACATCAGTTCGGACTTAGATTAGAAGAAGACAGCTATTTTGACGAGAATGATAAGGAATGGAGTATTAATTTTAAAGGCTTTATACCTAACGATTTTCCTAATCGTGAAGAAAGTAAAAAAATATTTGACAAGTTAAGAATTGATGTTGATTACATTGGACCATTTAGAACTTTGCCTGAAAGAAATTTTTATTTAACAGGACAGACCCAATTTAAAGACACTGGGATCAGTGGAAAAAATGCTTACCTTATGCTTGGGATGAGCATACATCAGGAAGGTAATAAACTACACCAAAATGTAGGTTTATGGTACGAGAAACATTTTGATGGCTGGAAATTAGAGGTTAAAAATACAATTATGCAACCACTTATACAAATTTTACTTACTAAAGATAACATCAGCATTAATCTTGTGGATGTTGGACAGGGAATGAATCAAGCTCTGCCTTTAGTAGTTCGTGCAAATGTAAATAGACCCGATTCTATAGTTGTTTTAGAGCAGCCAGAGTTACATTTACATCCTGCGGCTCATGCTGATTTGGCGGAGCTATTTGCAAGGTCAGCCAAGGAAAACAACCAAACTTTTATTATTGAAACCCATTCTGAAAACATACTTTTGCGGCTTCGCAAGCTAATAGTTGAAAATGATTTTGGTTTTACAAAAGACGATCTGGTAATTTACTGGATAGAAGATGCAGAGTTGAAAGGAAAAGAGCTTAAGGAGATTATAGTTGATGAAAATGGTGTTTTGGATGACTGGCCAGAAGGTGTTTTTAACGAAAGCTTAAAAGAAATCCTAGAAATGCAAAAAGCTATCAAACGAAAAGAAGAGCAAGAATAAATATGATTATATCTTTCAGTGATAGAATTTTCCAGACTCAGAATTATAGCATACAAAGTAAATTAGCAGATATACTTATTGAGCTTATTAAAAAAGATAATCAGAACCACTTTATTGAGACTAAAAGCGTTGCCAGTATTTTCTTCAATGATGAGAATAGATATATTTTTAATGAGAATGAAATTGCTAAAGAATACCTGTCTAATGCGCGAAAAAGAGAACTAGAAGAATATATTAATAATATTCTTACAAAGCCTATTACTAAATTATATAGAGATTACTTAACTCATTTTACAATTGGAATTAATTCGACAGAAGTACATCCAAATGATGCTTATAGAATAATTATGGAGCGTTCATTAATTGTTATTGAAAATAATCCTAATGACTGGAAATTTATTACAGGGATGATAGATAAATATCAGTCATATGGAATCCGAAAAAACATATATAAATTAATAAAAAAGTCGCTAGATTCTCCACACTATTTAACTTATGATCATGCGGGTGGAAGTGGAATAAAATCCCAAATTGAAAGTTGGGTAAATGGTGTTTACCAAAATATTTATAAATTTAAATTGATGGTTCTTTTTGATAGTGATAAAAAGAATGAAAATGACTTTAAACAAGAGTATAAAAATCTCTTTGAATACCTAAAAGCAAGAGAAATTAGTATTCCACCGTCCGTGAATGACTTAATTTATGAAGAAAATGATTTAATTGTGTGGCATATGCTTTTCAAGAGGTGTATCGAAAACTATATACCTATAGATATAATTATTGAAAATATAACTGACTTGACTGATATTCACAAATCTAACTTAAAAAGATTATCTCCCTCAGAAATAGATTTTATTCAGTATTACAAACCCGAAGGTAAGCCTAAGGACTATTATATAAGTATAGGAAAAAATAAGGCTAAAGAGCAATTTCCAAATATGTTTCTTGCTCCGTTTTCATATGACTCTCTTGAACAAAGATGTGAGCATCATAAAGTTGGCATACAAGCACCAGCCGAAAAAATTTCTGAGATTGAAGAAATTTTACTCAAAATAGCGAAAATAATATAAATAACCGTATAGATTACATAGTTTTCTGGGATAGTAAAAATATGATGAACAATAAAATAACTGTTAAACCTGATATTGCATACCTTGAAGATCTCTTAGTAGATGTGGCAAATGGAAGTTATAAAATCCCTGAATTTCAAAGAGAGTTTATTTGGAAATCTAATCAAATGATCCAATTGTTTGACAGTATTTTACGTGGATATCCGATAGGTAGTCTTCTTTTTTGGAAAGCAGAAGGAGTTTATGATACTGACAACGAAATTGGTCCATATATTATCAACAAAAAAACAGACGATTTCAAATATATATTAGACGGATTTCAACGAATATCTACACTATTTGGAGTTTTGATCAATCCTAAAAACTTTGACGATGAGAAAAACCCTAAAAAGATGAGTGATTTCTTAATTTATTTTGATATCGAAGAAAATAACTTTATTAAGACTAAGAAAAATCTTGCAGTTGAGCTTTACAAAATATATGACAATCGTGAATTATTCACTTATTTAAGAGAGATGGATAAATCACCAATTTCAGAAAATGATAAAAACATTTATATAGATAGATTAAGGAATCTGCATGACACTTTACATAAATATAAAGTGCCATATGTAGAGATTAAAGGAAGTGATATTAATAGCGCAGTTGATATTTTTGAAAGAGTAAACTCAGCAGGGACAAGAATTTCTAAAGACTACATACTTTCGGCGCTAAGCTATGTCAAAAGTAATACTAATTTTAAACTTATAGACTCAATCAATATATTTCTCAATACCTTAGAACAATACAATTTTGAAGACCTAAAAAGAGATACGGTTCTAGATTGTATTTCTAATGCAAAGGGTAAGATTTACTTTGATGTCAAAAACGAAGAAGAATTATTGACTGAAGATCTAGAGTCTTTTACTAATGCAGCATATGTACACATTACAAAAGCTGTAGATTTTTTATACAAAAAATTATTAGTTATAGATATTCGTTTTTTACCTTATCCAAGTCAGCTTGTTTTTATTTCTGAATATTTTAGGCTTAATCCAGCCCCAACATCTGAGCAGATCCAATCTCTAGAAAATTGGTTTTGGGTAACTACTTATTCTAACTACTTTACTTTGTACTCTTTAAGTCAGCAAAGAACTGCTTATAAATGTTTTCGCGATTTTATAGATGGGAAAAACCCTAACGGCATTTATAAAGTTAATAGTGATATGTACTTTAATACAGCTAAGTATCCAGACAAGCTAAATTTTACAGGTGTAAGACCCAAGGCATTACAACTATTCTATTTAAGATCGATTGTCGGAAGCAATGACATTGAAGAGAGAGAAGGAATAAAAGAATTTTTCATCTATTCTAAAAAAGACAGAAAACCATCTAATATTATTCTGAGGTTGTCTTCTGAATTTGAGCAAAACAGAGAGAAAAAGCAGACAAGTAGTTTTATCGAAACATCTCAATATGACGTTTTGGAGAAGCACTTTATAACTCATGAGATGGTTGATCTATACAAGCAAAATCGGATTGATGAATTTCTTGTTGAAAGAGAAAATTATTTAAAATCAAAGGAAAGAGAGTTTGTAGAGAAACTAGACATCAGGTATACAGAATAAGAGTCTTAAAGTTAGAATCTCTCAGGCGATCGCCTGATATTGCGATCGCTAATCTATATAACTGCCTTAATCTACAGACATCAAATTCTCAAAATGGTTGAGATATTGCTTGTAATTAACTGATAAATCAGCATCGCCTTCAGCACAACCAATTAATCCTGACTCCCGCAAAAGTTGCAAAGGCTTAACAGGAGTTTCTTGACGCAATTTTTCATAATAAAAGTCGATCGCCGCTTTCATGATTTCAGACGTACCTTGATTAGTACGCTGACGAATGTAGTTGAGTTTGGTAGCGCGATCGCTGTCGAGTCGAGCATTAACTCTCATAATTTTGATTTGTCATAACTCTGTATGACAGTATACTTATCAATACGCGCAAAAGTATAACTATAGTCACCAACTCATGATAATTAGAGGATTACGCGATCGCATCGCATTTATAATGAGTGAAAAGATATAGAAAAGATGTGGACAAGCCTGCCTTAGATCAATTTTTAGGTAAAGTTTATTTAGTGGGTGCGGGACCTGGTGATGCGGGATTGATGACGCTGAAGGGTAAAGCGTTATTAGAAACTTGTGATGTGGTGCTTTACGATGCCTTAGTTAGTGATGAAATTCTTGCGATGATTAACCCGATCGCCGAAAAAATCCATGCAGGTAAGCGGCGCGGCAATCATTCGCTATTGCAAGAAGAGACTACGCAGTTATTGATCGAGAAAGCTCAAAAATATGCGATCGTGGTGCGCTTAAAAGGTGGCGATCCGTTTATCTTTGGGCGTGGTGGTGAAGAGCTTGCCGATTTGCGATCGGCGGGAATTGCGGTTGAGGTTGTCCCTGGGATTACGTCAGGAATTGCTGCGCCAGCTTATGCAGGAATTCCGCTTACCCATCGCGATTTTAGCTCGTCCGTAATTTTTGTGACGGGGCATGAGTCGGCTGGAAAATATCGCCCTCAAGTTAACTGGAAGGCGATCGCCCAAGCTGCTGAGACAATTGTGGTGTATATGGGATTGCATAATTTAGGTGAAATTGTCGCCAAAATTATCGTGGCTGGTTTACCTGAATCGACACCTGTTGCTTTAATTCGACAGGGAACACGCGCCGATCAGTCAGAGTTAATTGGCTGTTTAGGGAATATTGTTGAACTTGTGCAAAAAAGTAACTTTACGCCACCCGCGATCGCGGTTATTGGTAATATTGTAAGCTTTCGAGAGATTACGCAAGGCGATCGCTAATTCATCTAATTCACAAGTGGCAAATCCATCCTTCGAGGCGATCGCAGTTTTCAGGAATGCCATAATTTGGTTGTTGAGAAGCATGTGCAGTTTGGATAGTGGCGAGTACGGCATCAAGTGTGTCACCTGAAGCGTCGTCTACACATTCACGGGCAAGCTGACTATTAATTTCGATAGCAAAGCCATATTTTGTTTTGGAGATAGTCGATCGCACTTGATTAATTATTTCTTGACGCAAAAACTGCATTTCTGAAGTTTGCTTTTGCTTACTGTCAGATTTATAGCTTTGTTTGCCGATGAGAGATTTTGCTACGAGTGCAGGATAAATCTCGATCGCAATGCGGGGATCGTTAGTTGGATGACAAGGTAACACACTAAATCCTGCGGCGAGTAGTCGCGGTGCGCCTTCAAAAAACATTTTCCCGACAGGTACGCCATAGACTTTCATCGGACTGATCGCGCCTGTGAGTTTGTCAGTTTGACGCAAATGTTCGCGATCGCCGATCGCCCGATCTTGACGATATTGATTTAAAGTTTCGACAAATTCTTGCTTGGTCATCTGCCCCACGCGATTGACATATTCTGCCCAAGTCGTTCCCCATTGCAAATTTTCGATTAATTTTCGTGGTTGCCCTAGAGGAAAATCCATCCCAGCAATCCAAACAGGCGATCGCTTGAGAAATTCCATAAAAGATGGAAAGTCAATAAATCGACGGAACTTCTTGATATGGAGAACATCAAATTCTAGCCAAGCTTCGGCACAGGCGATCGGCTTAGTTTTGCTAGGGGCGCTCGTAAAATCAATCCCGTATATTTGCATTCGTATATTCGCATTAAGTATTAAAGCCAAAAAAGCGTTAGCGCACGCGCAGCGTGCGCTACTGCTTTTTTGGTTTTGGGTTTTATTTTTTGGGTTAGAATTTATCAGCAGAGATAGACTGATGCTATGGCTATCTGTGCGATGATAATTTTAGCCCTCTTGTCGTTAGGTTTTGTTGACTGTGAATACCGTTCGTACTGTTTCTGATACCAAAAAAGATTTTTATTTAGGATTTCCTAAGCCAGTCAATCAAGTCTATCGACGGGTTGTGGATGAGCTATTGGTGGAAATTCATCTACTTAAAGTAAATCAAACATTTGTTTACGACTCAATTTTTGCACTAGGTCTTGTGACAACTTTTGATCGCTTCACATTGGGTTATAAACCTGAAACCGATCGCTTTGCGGTATTTCATGCCCTATGTGCAGCACTTCAGTTTGACTCCGATCGCATTCGTCAGGATGCCGCAACTCTAAGCGATCTTGCCGCGCGATCGCCTAATGATATTAAACCGTTATTGACAACCCTAGATTCGGGTCTTAGCCTCGAACCTTTGTCTGAGCAATTACAAACGATCGCTCACAAAGAAAATTTTAAATATAGCCGCTTGCTAGGCGTGGGGCTATATGCATTGCTAGAAATCAGTAATCCTGATGAGATCGCCGATACTGCTAAGCGGGAAGAGGTGATTAAGTCAGTTGGTGCGACGCTAAAATTTGGTGGCGATCGCCTATTAAAAGATATCGATCTATATCGCTCCAATCTCGATAAGATCGAGCAAGGTCGCCAGATGATTGCTGATATGGTGGATGCTGAGCGTAAAAAACGCGCTCAGAAAGAAGCCGCTTTAGTCAGTGGGGCAACGACTGAACCTGCAAGTGATACTCCAGACAAAGTCTAAAAAATGAGGGCGGCGCGTTTGGGCGCCCGCATTTTTTAGACTTTGTGTGGGGTTTAACGTTGAGGGTGAGTCGGTGGCCCCCTGACAAAATCGGCTTCTTTAT
>JAJAZG010000381.1 GCA_026785865.1 Pseudanabaena sp. CAN_BIN31 | reverse complement strand
TTCACCACGAAGGCGATACATATCTAGTTCTTGCGATCGGAACCTTAGCAAAGCCGTATCTGGTGATTCTACAATCTGCATCACCAACTGTTTGATATTTGGAGTTCCCTTTTTCCAATAATAGGGATTGGGTTTATAGATTACCCGTTCTGAAGGACGATATTCTTGAATAATATATGGCCCACTGCCAACGAGTTGATCGACAGGTGTGGCAAGAGTCCATGTTTCTAAAAACTTTAATTTTTTGTCAGGATTTTGGGGATCTTGCTTGAGGGTGGGGGCAAAAATATGTTTCGGTAAAATACCTGTCCCGCCTAGAGTGCGGAGCGCAGGAGCAAAGGGTTCGCTCAGTAAAAAGGAAATACGGCGATCGTCTAGTTTCTCAACCTTGGGCAAGGTCTGTGATTGTCCAATTCGCATCACATCACGACTACCTGATGGAATCTTCTCATTAAAGATAATATCTTGATAGGTAAATAGAACATCATCAACGGTGAGTGGCTGACCATCTGACCATTTCAGATCGGGACGCATCGTAAAGATCAGTTGTTTACCATCTTGCTGAAATTCCCATTTTTCGGCTAATTCAGGTTCTAGTTCGTTAGTGATCGGATTTTCGGCAATCAATCCCGTGAGGGTATAGCCAATCACCAGACTGCTATAGGCATCATTAATTAAGATTGGATTAAAGGTTTTGATATCACTATCAAGGGGAACCACCAATCGATTTTTGAGAGCGTTTGGTTGGATCGCGCAACCCCAAAGCAGCAGCGAACACATGCCAACCAGTAGCAGCAATACGACTGCTTTCCATTGTTTAATCTTGGTTCGTTTTTGCATACTTCTTCTCACGATCGCGCTTTCCTTATCTTTTCTAAATTTTTTCTAGTCAACTTTAACCAATAAAACTACGGCATGAACAGCGATCGCCTGACGCTGCCCGATCGCATCCATACCTTCATTGGTAGTCGCCTTCACACTGACACAATCAATCGGCAAATTTAGCGCATCGGCTAGGCGATCGCGCATGGCACTAATATGCGGTTCCAGCTTTGGCGCTTCCGCGATTACCACTGCATCGAGATTATTCACGCGCCAACCTTGCGCCGCGATCAATTCCTGCACCTGCTGTAATAGCATGATGCTATCGGCTCCCGCCCATTTGGGATCGGTAGGCGGGAAATAATGTCCTATGTCACCGAGGGCAAGCGCTCCCAGCATTGCATCCATGATCGCGTGGGTCAACACATCGGCATCGCTATGCCCTAGTAGTCCTTTTTCACAAGGAATTTCGACACCACCAAGGATCAAGCGGCGATCGCTAACGAGTCGATGTAGGTCATAACCATTGCCAATGCGGATATTCATAGATGATTTGCGAAATTTAACTTTTTACCATATTAATCTATGCGACCAAACACAAACGGAAACCATCGCGTAATTTCTCATTATCAAGATGTCTGCCGATGAAGACTAATTGATTTTTGCGGAGTTCGTTGTCACGCCAAGGGCGATCGCGAGTTGCGTCAAACTGCATATGTACTCCTTGAAATACTAGGCGCTCTTCAGAACCAGAAAGATTAATAATTCCCTTAGAACGGAAAATATCTTGACCTTGAGTTTTTAACAGTTCGCTAATCCATGCTTGGAATTTGTATCGATTGACTGCGCCTGATTCTAAAATACTGACAGAACCAACTTCTTCATCGTGGATATGGTGGTGATGTTCATGGTGATCGTGTTCATGATTATGCTCTTGATGATCGTGAGCTTCATGGTCATGCTCTTCTTCGATTTGAGCGGCAAGAAATTCAGGATTTTTTTCGAGAGTCCGATTTAAATCAAAACCGCCGACATTGAGAACTTTATTAATACTCTCTTCAACATTGTCTTGATTTAGCTGAACGCGATCGACTCTGGCGAGAATGTTCAAATGCTTGATTTTCGCTTCGAGTTCTTCGAGTTCCGCATTCGTAACTAGATCGGTCTTATTGAGCAAAATCACATCCGCAAAGCCGATTTGTTCGATAACTTCGCGATCGCCCCAATGTTGTTGGACATGCTTAGCATCGACCACAGTCACTACAGCATCAAGGGAAACTTGCCTATAGATATCTTCATCCATAAAGAATGTTTGAATCACAGGACCGGGATCAGCTAAGCCAGTAGTCTCGATCAAGAGATGATCGAATTTATCACGGCGGCGCATGAGGTTACTGATAATCCGAATCAAATCGCCGCGCACCGTGCAGCAAATACAGCCATTATTCATTTCAAAAATTTCTTCGTCAGCACCGATGACAAGTTGCTGATCGATGCCGATTTCGCCGAATTCATTGACGATCACGGCGATTTTTTTACCATGCTCAGCCGTGAGGATGTGATTGAGCAATGTGGTTTTGCCTGCACCAAGGAATCCTGTGAGGACGGTTGCGGGGATTTGTGATGTTGCGATCATAACTTGTATTAATTGCCTGTAATGCTGATTATTATACTCAAAAGCAAGGTGTAGCACGTTTGCGTTAATGCCCAACGTAGTAGCAATTAATGGCTTGTCACTACATTCGCCTAATTGCTACGATTGGATTTTGGTTTTTATTTTGCAAGCTATTAAGAGGATAATATTCTACAAAACATAGAGCAATCAATTATGGTCAAAGCTCAATATGAAGGCTACAGCGCAGATGTTCCAGTGAAATATCTGCGCGAGCAATTTGGTAATACAAATGTTTATGCCCAGAATGCGAAATCTCTATTGACAAAGGCAACAGGTTTTATTTCTGCTTACGATTTTACGCTTAATCCTTATCGGGGGTGTCAGTATGGATGTAGCTATTGCTATGCAGCAGCATTTAGCCCTAATAGCAAAATGCGCCAAGACTGGGGCGGATGGGTGATTTTCAAACAAAATGCGGCAGAAGTTTTAGAAAAAGAGTTAAATCAATGGGCTAAAACTCATCCAGATCAACCTCCACGAATTTACATGAGTAGTGTCACTGATCCCTATCAACCATTGGAATCACAGCAACAACTCACGCGCAGTTTATTGGAAGTGATGTTGCGTTATCGTCCAATTTTAGTGATTCAAACCCGCAGCCCGATCATTACGAGGGATATTGACTATTTACAACGCTTTAAACATCTGCGAATCAACATGAGTATTCCTACAGGTAGTGAGTCGGTGCGAAAAGATTTTGAACCGCGATCGCCTAGTATTCAAGCGCGGTTAAATGCAGTAGCGAAGATTCGTCAAGGGATTGATAGCTCCAAAGGATTTATTCCAAAGCTCTCGATTACGATTACACCGCTATTGCCAACTTTGCCAAAAGATGAAACTGCTTTTATTGATAAATTAGCGCTATGCGATCGCATCGTTATTCAAGATTTTCATATTAGTAGCAACCGTTCACTCATGGCAGGAACTCGCCAAGAAGCAGAAGCGATTAAGCAAAAATATGCTTGGTGGTATGAACAACCTAGTTATGAAAGATTTAAGCAAAAATTGATTACTCAGCTTCCAAATATAGAGATAAAAGAGGGGAAAGAAGGCTTTGGTTATGAATAATGCGATCGCTAATTGGTGGCGAAGTCAAAGATTTAAATTCGCCATGCGCTCTGGAGATTTACGCAATACCAACAAAATTTTGCAAGAGATTCAGAAATCGGGAGCGAGTTTATCGTGGGAAGAAAAATTGTTTCGAGATAAACAGCAAATTGAATCTGGTTTACAAGAATCTAATCGTGAACTTGCGAGCCTTAAAAGACGATTTTTAGAAGCGTCTAAACAACAAAATCATCAATTAAATGATTTTTTATTATCGCCAGATTTAGCATTTATTGATCACATAAATAAAGTTTTTCAAATAGTTGATCATGATGAGCATAAAATCCAAGTTACAGGAATCGATCAGCAAATATTTGATAGCTTTGAATCTGGCTTAGTCGAATATTTAGAAGAAGAATTTAATAAATTCTCTCAACAAAAAGTTGCCAGTCAACTAAAAGAATCTCTTGAAGATTTAAATAGCTTAAAAATTGGTAAAGATCCCGACTATAACTTTGGGTTTACAGCCTATGTTTACTTCATGAAGTATTTCCTAGAAAATACTTACGCGCTCTATTTAGCTTGGTTCTTTATTTACAAGCAAGGATTACTACCTACTAAAATTAACATTCTCGATATAGCGGCGGGGCCAGCAACGGCAGCTTACAGCTTGGCCTTATTTTTTCAAAGTTGCAGTAGATTTTTTGATCTACCCCAAGCTCATATATCTTACTATTCCTTAGAAAAACAGGATGGTTTTCAATATCGAGGGCTACAATTTTGGCGAAAATATATTGAGCAAAGAATGCAGCATATCAATACTTATTTTCGCTTTGTGACCAACGATCTTTTTGATGAAGATTTTCAATACAAAAATCTTCCAAAAGAATTTTTTGAATTCATCGTGATTTCTCACTGCTTCTTCTCAGACAATGACAAGAGATTAGCATCAAATGATATTTACAAAAAAATATTTGCTCATGCTCTAAAAATGAATGGTTATGTGTTGCTAATCGTGCAAGATAAAAAGCTATTTAGAGCTTTTGGTATTCGTCAATCTGAGGATGAAGATCAGGAAAAAGAGATTGTTAATAAATTTATTGAAGAACTTGATTTAGAGTTAGTCTGGTATAAATATTTGACATCAACTGGTTTAAGAACGCCGTTAACTCTTTCAGAATTTGCAAAACTTGCTCAAGAAAAACTTCCTCACCAATTTCATATCAGTTTATTGCTAAAGAAGTACGCGATGCAAAAATATGATAACAGTTACACATTAGATGATTATGTGATTTTGGCAAAAAAAAAGGTCAAGATTTTATACAATAAATTACAATGCAAGTAAATCTTTCAAAAAAAAACTAGCTAGATTATATATTTGCTTCAAGGATAGCCTTATCGCGAATCCGACAGGAATCACACACACCACAAGGCACTTCGCCACCTTGATAGCATGACCATGTAAGCTCAATTGGGACTCCTAAACGTCGCGCTCGTCGGACAATATCAACTTTAGAGTCCATCACCAAAGGCGCAACTAATTTCGGTGCGTTCCCTTCCACGCCAACTTTAGACGAGAGCGCCGCTAACTTCTGAAATGCTGCCAAATATTCGGGACGACAATCGGGATAGCCTGAATAGTCAACCGCATTAATTCCTAAATAAATTGCTTCTGCTCCCTTTGCTTCGGCTAGAGATAAGGCGATCGCAATAAACACTGTATTTCGTCCAGGCACATAGGTAATCGGAATCTCTCCCGATTGCACACCTGCGATCGGCACATCAATACGCGCATCGGTCAACGCCGAGCCGCCCCACTGTGCCAAGTTTACATCCATAATAAAATGTTCGCCAATATGCAAAGCCGTCGCCACTTGTCGCGCTGCTAATAACTCGCGTTCATGACGCTGACCATAGCGCAAGGATAAGGCGATCGCCTCATAACCATCAGCGATCGCCTGCGCCGCCGATGTCGCCGAGTCTAGTCCACCTGACAATAAAATTACTGCTTTTTTTTTGAAATTTTCGGCTTCTGTCATCTTGATCACCTAACTCCCAACAACTTATGCGTTTGGATACTCACCCGCCAATCCGCATGACTTAATACATATTGCAGCACTAAATCTTTACTGCTAAAAGTTTCCCATTCAGCCTGTAAATATTTGACCACATGGGGCGCAATTTTCGCCGCGTTCTGCTCGGCCCATGTTAAATCTGATTGATCATGTACGACAACCTTAAGCTCGCTCACCTGCTCATAAATACTCGCATGGGGATGTTTGAACTGCTTCGGCGAAAAAGTCACCCAATCAAAACTACCACTAAAGGGATGAGAACCCGATGTCTCTAAATGTACTCGCAAATTTTGTGATTTTAGCGATCGCGTCAACTCACTCAAATCGTGCATCAATGGCTCTCCGCCTGTAATCACCACCATTGCAGGTTGAGCGTTTACAGCTTCATTAACTAGATCAGCGATCGCCATTTGAGGATGTCTTTTCGCATTCCAAGAAACCTTCGTATCACACCAAGGGCAGCCAACATCGCAACCCGCTAAGCGAATAAAGAAAGCATTACTCCCCATCCATGCGCCTTCTCCTTGCACAGAATGAAAAGTCTCAACAATTGGTAAATGATTTAGAAGATTAATTTGATTCACACTTCTTTTATAGGTTGTATTTTAAAGTGAAATTATTGGCAGACTATTCAATGATACGTTAGCGTGTTATGATGCAGTGCTGTTGATGGTTCACTATAGTCATATAAAAATTGGCGAATTTATTTAATTTATTCACCGATTTATCGCATTAACACGAAGCGATGTGACTATTAATTTATCTATATTTAAAGTATGACCACTGATCGACAAGACGAAGATTCTTCCATAGATTTGCAACAATTCTGGTACGTACTCAAAAGGCGTTGGCTCCCAGCATCCATAGTAGTCGCGTCGGTGTTTGGGTTGACAGTCTTGTGGACATACACACGAAAACCAGTCTATGAATCACAAGGAAAGCTAGTATTCACCAAAAAAGATGCGTCTTCATCGCTTGCAGGTTTGAGTGACAAGCTGGGCGATATAAGCGGTTTGACTAACGCTAGTAACCCAATTGAGACCGAAGCCGAGATCATGCGTTCATATCCCATCATTATCAAAGTCATTACTAGCCTAGATCTCAAAGATAGCAAAGGTAAGCAATTAAATTGGCAGGTTGTCGCACAAAATCTCAGCTTGAAAACGTTGAGGGGAACAGATATTATGCAAGTTTCCTACAAAAGTACTAATCCACAAGAATCAGCAAAGGTGGTGAACGCATTGCTCAAGTATTATTTGGCGGCAAATATTCAGGATAATCGTACTGAAGCCAGGTTAGCCAGAGAATTTTTGATTAAACAATTGCCAGAAGTTGAGCAAGAAGTTACCAAAGTAGAGAACAAACTTAGGAAATTCAAAGAACAAAACAAAATAGTATCATTGGATACAGAATCAAAAGTTGGTTTAGAGTCTCTCGGAAAGTTAGATGAAGCCCTTACCACAAGCCAAGGACAATTAGCATTGGCGGAATCGCGCTCGAGAACTTTGCAACAACAAATGAACCTAGATACGCAGCAAGCTTTGGATGCCACCGCCTTGAGTCAATCGCCTAGTGTCCAACTGGTTCTCACAGAATACCAAAATATCCAACGCGACATCGCGGTGGCTCAAACTACCTATACCAAAGATCATCCAGTCGTTGTTGGCTTAGCTCTCAAAGAAGCAGCTCTCAAGCAACAACTAGAAAGAAGAATTTCACAAACGATCGGCAGTTCCAATTTGCTGGCTAGACAAAACTTGCAAATCGGCACACTTCAACAGTCTTTGGCAGGAGATCTGGTCAAGTCAGAAGTAGAAAGGTTAGCCTTGACCAATCAAATAGGAGAGTTGCGAAATATATATACATCCAACAAAAGAAGGTTGGATAGCTTGCCGAGACTAGAACAACAACAGCTACAGCTTCAGCGCCAGTTGTTGGTGGCTCAAACTACTTATCAAGAATTTCTCAAGCAATATCAGGTCGTTCGAGTTTTAGAAGAGCAGAATGTCGGCAATGCGCGAATTGTTGCTGAAGCTTTAGTCCCCGATCTCCCCATATCTCCCGTAGTTGCTTTAAACTTATCGCTAGGTGCATTTCTAGGAATTCTCTTAGGGCTGGGTACAGCTTTGCTACTAGAATCTATGGATAAATCCATCAAAAACATTGAGCAGGTCAAGCGACTTTTGGATCTGCCTTTGTTAGCGATGATTCCGATCATGCGTGAATTCAAAGCTAGTATTGACGAAAGCCGTAAAGAATTACCGATGCTAAATGCTCCTTATTCGCCAATTAGTAACGCCTTTCAAATGCTCCAGACTGGCTTGAAATTTAGTATCCCTGATAAGAAGCTAAAAGTGATTTTGGTAACGAGTGCATCTCCGAATGAGGGGAAATCTTTTGTTGCCGCAAATTTGGCGGTAGCAGCATCGGCAGCAGGACAGAAAGTCCTCTTAATCGATGCGGATATGCGCCGTCCGCGTCAGCACAAAATCTGGGAAATACGCGATAACTTGTTGGGACTAAGCAATATCTTGGTCTCGCAAATAAGTTTACAAAAAGCTGTGCATAGGGTTTCTCCACAACTGCAATTAGATGTTTTACTGTCGGGTGCAAATCCGCCGAATCCGATTAGGTTATTGGATTCACATTCGATGGAGACTTTGATTGAAGATGCAGGTGAAGATTATGATTTGGTCATCATTGATTCGCCACCTGCAACTGTTGTTGCTGATAGCATGATTGTCGGCAAGTTTACCGATGGGGCATTGTTAGTTATTCGTCCTGGCCAGGTAGATGCGGCAGGGATAAAGCTGGCGAAGTCATTACTAGATCAGGCAAAAGTACCTATTTTGGGAATAGTGGTGAATGGTGTAAATGAAGATAATAGTTATGGTGGTTACTACTACAATCAGCTTTATTATCAAGAAGATAAAAAGTCTCTGACAACCTCTGCGGATTCGCAACCATTCCAAGGGTAATCAACAGTTGACATAATACCTAACTATACCTAGATTTAAGATAATAAAATCCAATAAAATCTATGGATAAGCTAATTAGTGTCGGAGAAGTTGCGGAGCTAAAGGCAGTAAGTGTCGATACAGTTAGACGATGGGAGAAAGAAGGAAAAATAAAATCCATCAGAACCGATGGAGGGCATAGACGCTATAAGTT
>JAJAZG010000380.1 GCA_026785865.1 Pseudanabaena sp. CAN_BIN31 | reverse complement strand
TTTCCTGCTTCGATTTTTGATAGATCGAGAATGTTATTAATCAGCGTTAATAAATAGCTGCCACTATTATTAATAATACTGAGATTTTCATAATGTTCAGTCGGTAGGTTTTTGGTACGCATCATTAACTGCGAAAAGCCAAGCACAGCATTTAGAGGCGATCGCAGTTCGTGGCTCATATTGGCTATAAATGTACTTTTGGCTTGGTTCGCAGCCTCGGCTTTAGCCGCTAATTTTAGGGCGTTGGCTTCACTCTGACGCAGATCGCTAGTGCGATCGAGAACTCTTTGTTCTAATTCCGCATTAACTCTTTGCAAACGCAGATTTGCTTTGCGATTTTCGGCAACGATCGCCAAAACTGCCATCGTTGTCAACGCGATCACACCCATAAATATTTGCAGCAATAGCAGCGAATCACCTTGCTCTATACTTCTATAAAAAATTCCAAATTTATAGGCAGTCGCCAATGAAGCCGTCATCGCCACAAGCATCACCAGCAGAGTAGTTAGCTTTGCTCCAAATCGAAAAGCCGACCAGAGTAATGGGGGTAATAGCAGATATTCGAGTGGCTCACTTTTGTAGAATGAGAAATAAGCAACAATAAGCAGACTTGTTGAAGCGGCGAATACTTCCCAATTAAACCAAGATTTGATTGCGGCATCCCGTGGCGATCGAAACCACGTCAACACTAGAGGCGCAAACACTAAAACTCCAACAGAATCGCCAATCCACCAAGGCAAGAAAAACTCTAGAAAAGCTCGGCCACTAGCCATTTTAGGTAAGCAACACGACAAAGATCCAGTTAGTGATTGCAGAATAGTTCCACTAAATAGGGAGCAGAGTGAAAACCTCACTACATGCCGAACTTGATATAAGGGGTATTTTGTGCGCGTAAATTGTAAAATCAGAGAAACTGTGATTAATACGCCAATAGTGGAACCAGTGGCGGCGATTATCGCCGCAATTGATAAGCCACTCGCGTGAGATTGAACGTTGAAGCATATTGCGCCTAAAAAGACTCCTAACCAACGCGATCGCCCCCAAGCCAAAAGCAACCCCACATTCATTCCTGCTCCTGGCCAAACGGGAGAAGGAAGATCACCTTTGTAAATAGCGCGAGATGTTACCCAAGACACAGCGAAATAAGCAAAAGCTACACAGATAATCTCAATCCACCAACGCGGATTTTTGAAGTCTAGCCCAAATCGCGACAGATTCCACTTTGAGTTAGAAGATATTTGAGTGGTTGACATTACAGCATTTTTTATTAAAAGAGTAGGCGATGCATATACTCATAATGTCATATGAATATATGCAACGCTAATATTTCTCTGCGATCGCTATTCTTCACCATCACACCCAAGCCCAGAATAGCGACAAAAAGAAGGATTAAATAAAGTAGGGTGCGATCGCCTGTTCGATTAACGCATCCTAATAAATAGGCGATCGTAAACCAAATTTAATAAATCACGTCTTTTGCTATGATAAACGAGTATCTCAAGGATGTAAGGTTATGTTAACCACAAAAACTTCTACTCAAGCCAACGTTAGGCAGTCGTTAATCCAAGAAATTGAACAGACATCAGATTATTTGTTAGGTGAGGTTCTAGACTTTCTTTTGTTTGTCAGAGCCAAACATTCATCAGTTGAGATAGAAATAGGTAATTTTGAATCGGTAGAAATTTATGATGAACCCAAGAAAAAAATCTTAGAAGATCTGCGCTTGTCTTTAGAAGATGTCAAGGCTGGAAGGGTTCACGATATTTCTGAACTTTGGAATGGAATCGATGTCTAATGATTTATCTCTAGTAAAGGTTCAATTTACGGATATTTTTAAGCGTCAAGTTCGTGACTTAGCAAAGCGCTATCGAAAGATTAAGTTAGACATCCAACCAGTTTTAGAACAGCTTCAAAGTGGTGAATTAATTGGCGATCAAGTTCAAAAGACTGGTTATACGGTATTTAAGGTTCGGGTAAAAAACAGTGATATTCAAAAGGGTAAAAGTGGTGGCTATAGGTTGATTTATTATATCAAGTCTTCTACAAATATTTTATGTCTTTTAATTTATTCAAAGTCCGAAGAGGATAATGTGACATCGGCAGAAATCACAAAAATTATTCAAGAGTTTTATGATTGATATTGATTATTGAAACGAAAAAATAAGGGTCTTCTGGGTTTGCGGTGACAAACAAAGCTAATAAGAGCTAAAACTCTTGCTAGGAGAGGCTTCTAACAATGAAGACCTGTTATTATTGTATCTTACGATACAATAATAACCCTAAACCCAGAAGACCCAAAAATAAAGTGTACTAATCAAATATAATGCACCTTATTAAATTAAAATGAGGGGCTATTTTGCGAGAGGTTCTATTCGGATGACTCGCGATCGCCGCATGAATGCAGATAAGGTTGAAAAGATTTTAGGGGAATATGGATTTCAGTTAATTTCTCAAAAAGGAAGTCATCGCAACTCTAATTCTTGGGTGGGATTGCAGAGAGCTAGAACGCACAACTCTATGCCTTATTTTGCAAAAATCCGACTAGGCTTTGTAAAAACGAATTGCTGATCTCAGTTCGTTCAGACGAATTAACAATCTGTCTATTAGCATCGGTAGCGATCGCTGCACCATCGACAGCATTATTTACCATACCCGCATCAATATCAGGCACTTCTTCCACTAAACCCACGACGATCAAGCGAAATGCAATTTGCTGGATTTTCTGAATGGGAACTTGAAGATGCTCAGCTATTTTTTTGAGATTAATCGAACCATCGGCAAAGCCCCACACTTGAGTCTCACTAGAATCTAAGCGTAAAGATGGCTGACCAGAAATAATGTTAAATAATGTGGAATTAGGTTCGGGAAGCTTGCTTTGTAAAATTTGCCAGTCTTTGAGACTTCGCAGTCCCATCAATGTCGTCTCGGTTGCAGGCAAACTTAATCCTGTCATTTCCGCCTTTGGTAAGTCACTCTTCGCATCAAATCGAAACTGTCCTGTCTCCACTTGAAAGAGCGAGCAAACCTGGCGTAAGACCTGTACGCTAAATAATAATTTCAGTTGGTCTGGCTGTAATATCCCCAAGGATTTTAGGTTTATCCCCAAAGGGACATTTTCTGTGATTAAACGTTCCACTTGTAGCCGATTACGATCAGTAATCCAGCCTCTTTGTTCGATCAATCTTGCTAATCCTCGGTTGTCAAGGCGATCGCCTGCCGCTACAACCCGCCCATTAAGCAACCAAATATGCCGTAATAACGACTTTCCTGTTGATAAATCTGTTGAATCTCTAATCGTTAATATTCCAGTTTTCTGTCCTTGATCTAAAAATTGAAATATTTCTGGAAGAGAAAACTCGGATAAAGAGCCTGTAATTGCCATAACTTTGAACCAGCGAATAAATGCCCATATTTACATTGTGATGGCTGGATAGAGCGTTACTCTGTCCAGCCTAAACCTTAGAAATATAATATTGCACTAAAGCAACGATCGCCTGAATAACAGTATCGCGCTCATCGGCATTTAAAATAACAATCGGTGGCTGGTTTTTTTCATCAACAAAACCCAGAGCCAGCTTGATGTTTTCACTTGACCAAGCCCCTTCACAGTCCATATGCGTAATCCCAATTATGTAAGGGATTTGGACGCGCCGATTCATATAACTGAGAATACGTCTTGCATAGCGAAACTCATGGGGACGATGCGCCGCCACTAACAAAATAAATGCATGGGCTTTACGGATCAAAATGTCCCACATAAAGTCAAAGCGCTGTTGTCCAGGAGTCCCGTAAATATGTAAAGCCATATTTGGTCCAAAGGTTAAACGCCCAAAGTCCATTGCGACCGTGGTGCGGTGCTTTATTTCGGCAGTCTCATCAGTAGCGCGGCGATCGGTATCGACAACATCAATTTCACTTACAGTCCTTATAAAAGTTGACTTCCCCGCGCCAACTGTACCAGCCACAACTAAACGCATGATTTCCATAGATTCCTGTAATCCCTTCCCTTCGTCACCATAGAGAAGTTTTAAGTTTT
>JAJAZG010000379.1 GCA_026785865.1 Pseudanabaena sp. CAN_BIN31 | reverse complement strand
ATTCTACGGTGTTCGGAACGAGCATCGTCAAATGTGGAGAGCCAAGCTCTACTCCATCTCCTGCTTATTGTGGCGGGATGGCGCAACTTGGCTCGGCGAAGCGTAAAAAACACTCCTTGCTCGATGGGAATTTAGAAACCCCATCCTCGCGTAGCAGGGTGGGGTAGTTCATCGTTTATATTTTCAGAGATTTGCATAGCTACTTAGATCGACAATAAGTTATCAAAAATTTA
Source organism: Pseudanabaena sp. CAN_BIN31 (assembly GCA_026785865.1). Lineage (GTDB taxonomy): Bacteria > Cyanobacteriota > Cyanobacteriia > Pseudanabaenales > Pseudanabaenaceae > Pseudanabaena. Next base: position 3,168 of record JAJAZG010000379.1, on the reverse strand, counting down.
GATTTTGCGTTACAGCTAATAAGAATTAGTCGCAATAAGTTTTCTTTGCTAATCGTACTAGAGAATTCTTTATTGAGAATTACTTTCATTATAATCTTAACAAAATCTAATCATAATCTCAAAACCTAAGAATTGGCAGTGCGGCGCAAAGCGCCGCCAATCCTTGAGTTTTGTTGTCTTTCACTATAATTTTTGCGCTGGACGAAGAATTGGCCAGACTACTACTGGCGCACCGATCAGTGATGTAACTGAGTTGAGCGGCAACAAAGTCTTGTTGGGCAACTGGGTAATTAGATCGGCAACGATCGCTAAATTAGCACCGACTAAGATCATTATTTAGAGGTGGAAATAATTCAGCTTGAGAGACAATAACACTTTCTTTTTCGGCGCGTTTGAAGGTGAGATCGCCGAGGCTGAGATCGATATATTGCCATGATTAGCTCTAATTTTTTGACCTTGCAATAAATTATGGCGATCGCGTTTCGTAAATATCACGGATTAAGTAACGATACTGAATGCTGACAATGGACAAGACTAAATCTTTGCGCGATCGCTTACTTGGGAAGTGAGGTGACTAAGATGGCGATTTTTGTTTAGATTTTAATGCTTGACAAACCTGTTTATATTCATTGTCCATATTCTGGATCACGATCGCGATTTCTTGACGATCCGTAGCACTAGATTGATTTGAGTCTATACAAGTTTTGCATAGAAGTTCTAGTGATTGACAGAGTCTGAAGAGTTCTGAAGCTCCAAAACTTCCACTTGTTCCTTTTAATGCATGATTTTCCAATTCAATGGCAGCAAAGTCGTTTTTGCTCAGAGCAGTCTGCATCTTGGCGATCGTAATTTTTGCGTGTTCGATATAGCGATTCATCAACCCAGACAAATTCTCTGCACCAATCGAATCTTCTAATGACTTAAAGGTTTGCATATTCAGGCTTTCGCTTACTGGCTGAGACAGGATCGGTTCAGTTAAGACTTCAGAGGCGATCGCTGTGGGCGTATATTTTTTGACCCTATGTAAAGCGTCCAGTAAGTCTTCTGTCCGAAAGGGCTTGGTGAGATATTCATCCATCCCAGCCGCTTTAGCAGCATCGCGCGACTCCGTGAAGGCATCAGCCGATAAACCGATAATCCAAGGTTGGCGAACAGGCGATTTACGGATATTTTTGGTGGCGCTTAATCCATCCATTATGGGCATTTGCATATCCATAAAGACGACATCATAAGGTTTAAGTTGGACGGCTTCCACAGCTTTACTTCCATTGTTAACGGCTTCAGCGATATAACCGATTTGTTCTAGTATTAGCAATAAAATCTCTTGATTTACAGAATTATCTTCTACGACCAAAATCTCTAGTGGAAGATTAATCGCCAAGTTCAAGTCTTGTGGAGATTGTCTAAAGTCTTTGCTTATCATTGTTTTGGTTGGGGTGCTGGAGAAGATTTCACAAAAGGTTTCGTAGAGTTTTGATGCGGTAATCGGCTTGCTGATGTAATGATTAAAAACGTTAGCATTACCCCTCTTGATTGTTTCGGCAAAATTCAATAAAATTAAATTCAAATTAGGAAAACCTGATTGAATATCCGTCGCCAGATCCGTAACATCGATCTCAACGAGACTTCCATCAATAATCACTGCGTCGAATACGCTTAATTCGAGACTTTGTAAAGCTTCTGCCGCCGAGAAAGCAACCTGTGTATTTACAGACCACGCTTGATTATACAAAGCGATCGCTTGTCTAATTGTAGAATTGCTGCTCACCACTAAAATGCTCTTACCTTCTAAACAATTAGTATTTGTTGTTAGATCAGTAATGTTTTGACGGGTCTCCGCATTAGCGATCGCTTTAGCTTGAATGGAAAAACTAAAAGTTGAACCTTTGCCAACTACACTCTTGACACCGATTTTACCGCCCATCAGTTCGCAAAGCTGTTTGCTAATCACGAGTCCTAAGCCAGTACCGCCATACTGTCTCGTAATCGATTTATCAGCTTGACTAAAGGATTGAAAAAGCTTAGAGATCGCTTCGGGGGCAATGCCAACGCCTGTATCGCGAACGTGAAAAAGTAATTCGTGGGTATTCGTTTCTGGATCAATCAACCTAGATTTAATCGAGAGCGCAACCTCACCCTTATCGGTAAATTTAATCGCATTACTGACCAAATTGATCAGAATCTGCCGCAACCGACTGTAATCACCAATAATCTCCGATGGCACTTTTAAATTAATCAACGCCGATAGGTCTATGCACTTGTCGGCGATGCGTAATGTCATCAGATCAAAGACATCTTCCACACATTGCTGAAGCTTAAAAGGACGCGCTTCAAGTTCTAATTTTCCTGATTCAATTTGCGAAAAATCGAGAATATCGTTAATTACAGCGAGTAACACCTCACCGCCTTGGCGGATTGTTGAGACATATTTTTTTTGTTCTGGAGATAGGTGAGTATTGGCTAATATCCCCGCCATCCCGATCACGGCGTTCATTGGGGTACGCAGTTCATGACTCATCGTAGCCAGAAATTCACTCTTGGCTTTATTCGCTGATTCAGCGAGCTTTGCTGATATGAGTTTGGCTTCGGTTTGTTTGCGATCAGTGACATCTTCGACATTAATAATAAATCTCAGAGGATGTCCTTGCTCGTCTCGCATCAGGCTAACACGACTGATTACGTCAATCCTATGACCGTCTTTGTGAATATATTGCTTTTCAATCTGTACACTTTCGGTTGCGTTTTGGAGCAGGTAATCTAAGGCTGCCGCGGTTTTCTTAAGAGAGTCAGGATCAGTGATCTCGTTATTAGTCATGACTAATAACTCATCGGCGGCATAGCCGTAGATTTTGCAGAAGCTCTGATTTACAATTAAGAATTCTCCATCCAAACCTATGGTGGCAATGCCAACTGGAGCGCGTTCTATCGTCCAAGTCAATAGGGTTTCCCTTTGACGTAGCCGCATCTCAATGAGTTTGCGCTCGCTGATATCTTGAGCAGTTCCATAAAGTCTAACTGGTATTCCATTCTCATCCAACTCTGCATGACCAATCGCTTCAATATAACAATAAGAGCCATCGGGGCGATGCTTAGCCAAACGTATTTCTATATGGTATGACTGACCATTTCTAATGGCATTTTGGACAACTTGATTATGGGCTTCTTTAT
>JAJAZG010000378.1 GCA_026785865.1 Pseudanabaena sp. CAN_BIN31 | reverse complement strand
TCTCAAGACATTGAGTACTTCTGACGGTTCAGTGCTGCTATATAACATTCATCTTTCCGCAGAATATACACAGCCTGTGTCTTTCCCAAATACGGCGGAAGTATTGAACGATCCATATGCTCGTCTGATGTTCGATCTCTCCAGTCCTCTGCCCTATGCCGCCCAAAAAGCGGCTGAAAAAGAAGGCTATAAAATTACATCTGATGCTAAAGCATTTATGTTTAATGCCGATCCAGTGAAGCTGATCCAGTTCCTTGACATTGGTACACGCACTGAAAATTTACGTTAAATTCGTACCAAAAAAAGGCGGCGCGATCGCGCCGCATGTGTTTTAATTGCTCGCTAGTACTGTTGCCGTGACTGCGACAACACCGACTTCATCACTATTGAGCGCGATCGCTGCTGCATGGGATAAATCAAGATTGCGATCGCCGAAATATGGCCCGCGATCGTTAATTCTCACCACTACTGACTTGCCGTTTGCTTGGTTAGTAACCTTGAGATAGGTATTAAAAGGCAGACTTTTATGGGCTGCCGTGAAATCTTGTTGCTCAAACTGCTCACCTGATGCTGTTTGTCTACCTTGAAAATAGGGGCCATACCAAGAAGCGATGCCATCAATTTCTTCGTTGGTAATTGCCAACTGATACATTTGCTTTTGGGCTTCTACTAAAGTTAGCGGCTCTACCATCGCCGCAACTCTCAAGTTATTAATCCATTGAGTCAGGTTTAGCGAAGGATTAACAACCTCTGATTTAGGAACTCTAAACAAGGTTGCATCTTTATATTTACCAATATATTCGCCATTGATCACCATTGGCTCAAAATGATTCGGCTCGAAGTCTGGAGCGTTCATGATAATTGTCAGTTGAGTGACGGCGATCGCTACATTTGCTAAATCTTTAACCAAAAATACAGGTTGATTATTCACCATAATCATCCATGCATCAGCAGACTTTGCTAGAAACGCGATCGCATACTTTGGTTGAATGGATGTTAATAAATCATTACTTACAATAGCTTTTTTGTGATTACTTGGTGAAAGAATATTACTAATTGTTTGATCGACAATTTCATCAGCAAATATTGGCAGTGAAACGTCAGCAACAATCAAGCAAAAACAAAGCACTGAGAGTGCAGATGATGTAGGCATATATTTTAGGTGTTTAGAAACAAAGATATTTATTAGATAATGAACCGATGTAGCGATTTTCAATCACTTGTCAATAAGCAATGGGCTTAAGCCCATTGTTCCATGGGTTTTGATTTCCACAATTCGTTTAGGATTGCTATACAAGTTATTTTAAAAGTTATGCTAATTAACACCACAGGGTATGAAGAAAAATACTGCGGATAGTTAAATATAAATTGTACAAAAGTTATATTGTGATTTTCTCTATGAGAGTTTATCCTTCAAATAACCTCACAGATAGGTCTATACGATTGATTTAAATCAAATTTAAATCAAATTAAATCAAATAAATCAAATCAAGATAAGGTAAAATGTTTACTGATTTTAGAGATTAGCTTGAATTTAAATAAGTTTAATTACCTCAATATTTAGTGCAGTTTTTCAATACTTGTAATTATTTAAAAATAATGGATTCGTTTTAAACTACGATATTAGTGGGGATCATAAATCATCCCTTAGAAAGATATAAAACTGTCGGTATCTAATCTAGTCAAAGAATTTAGTTGAAACTTCGTTCGCGATCGCTCTATTAATTGCGTCCGCTTGATCCCCAATATGTCTTAAAATTATTACTCACAAGCTATGCCTACTGATTATTTGAGTCATTTGGCTCTTGCAATTTAGGCTTGGGTAAAAAAGTCTAAATTTAGACTAAATTCTAAATTATTAAGTAAACCTTAAATTTTGTATAACTTTACACATAATCTCGCTCTTTCAGTAAATTTTGACCTCTGATCTTAAGTCAAGCAATTTTGCTGATGTTTGCTCGATTTTTTATCGCTAGTCTATTACCATGTCTCGGATAATTCCTCTATAGCGTGGATTGCTAACTAAAACTTGGCGATACCCGCTATTTTTGTTTTTTATGAAGTTTTTTACGCAATTATTGTCAATTTCTGTATTAATACAGACAAGAAAAGCATCGCTTTGCGATGCTTTTCTTGTCTGTAGCATATAGCCGCTTTAAACTCAGGAATACACAGAGCCATTGGGCATCGTTGCCCCTTGCAGATTGACATTTGTGAGTTTAACCATGATTTTGTCGCCAAATCCCACCTTTGCGCCACTTAAATTTGCGCCACTCAAGTCTGAGCCACTCAAGTCTGCACCAATTAAATTTGTACCGCGCAGATCGGCGTTGCGTAAATTAGCTTGAAATAGATTGGCGCGAAATAAATTTGCACCTTGTAGGTTCGCACCTTCAAGATTGATGTGATGCAAAAAAGCATCGGTCAAGTCAGCATTACTAAGATTGGCATAACTAAGATTACGACCCTCAAGATACTTTTCGCGTAAATCTGCGCCCCTAAGATCGGCTCCAGTTAGATCGGGCTTTTGAGGTTTAGATGAAGTTTGGGTAGATTGATGATTAGTTCGCTTGCTGTTCTGCTGATGGGATTGATATGACTGATATTGAGGTTGAGATTGATAGGCGCGATCGCGTTCTGAAGAACGTTCTGAAGTTTGTTGTTGAGATTGATATGTACTTTGATGTGCGCTTTGGTACTTGCTTTGATATCTAGTTTGATGGTGGTGATATTGTCTAGTACTTTGATTTGAATTTTGATTAGAACTCTGATGCGAATGCTTAACTTGCGAGAGAGATTCTTTCTGCTCAGCCACTCTGCGTAAGCTATCTCTTGCGTGATTGATTTCTTTGAGTTTTTCTTGAGCTTGCAGTTGCTGTTGCACATGCTCTCTAGGAATGCGGTCGGGATGCCACTGCAAAGCTAGCGCTTTATAAGCTTTATTGACATCTTCTAGAGTCGCGTTAGATGTCAAGCCTAGAAGTTTGTAGCATTGATCGATTTGCATATTTTGTCGATTCCATAGCGACATAAGTTTTTAGTTTACGCTGACAATCGATCCCTAGTGTATCAAAACAACCAAAAATCAACATTAAGCATCGAGTCAATGTCATGGTTAAACTGCCATGTGTCTGGGAATTGATAACCCTTTTTTGCGTACTCACCGCGCACATCTAACAAAGCTCGTTGCCAAGCTCTATCAAAAAATTCATCCCAAAATCTTTTAAGGCTAGGCATATCAACGAGTTCATCCTTAATATCATTTCGTTGTGTCCTGATTGTGTTTTCCCAGCCTTCAAAGCAATCAGGCATATCGATATAAATCCGCTTAACTAGATGCTCCAGCAAGACCCTAAGACGATTTCTGACCTCTTTTTTCTGAGATATTCCCAAGCTTTCGATCTCCTCTATTAAGTTTTCAATATCCAAATGGTCAAAGTCTCTAACCTTTAGCTTGTCTACAGTCTCCTGAATCCATAGCAAATAGTCAATCTCATATAGAGATGTTTTTGGCACAATTGCGATCGTCATTTTGTTTTACTCCTAATTTAAATAATCCAAAATTGCCTGATTTATCGTAGCTTCTCCATGCATATTTAACTCCTGAGCCGCCAAATCTGGAGCTTGAAACGATGCCTTCAGAAATGACCAGTCGCCTTCATAAAATTCTTGAGGTGAAATGATTAGATGTTCGGCGTAATTTTTGACACCAGCAATCAGAGTTTCCGCTTCTAAAAATCCTTCACGGGTAAGACAAACAACGGGAATACCAACGCGCAAAGCTTCGGCTAATGTGCCATAACCTGGCTTGGTGACGAGCCGATCGCATACCACCATCAGATCGACAGGACGCAAACGATCGCAATTGGCTTTAGTCAGATTTGGCAAATCTGGGGCATCGCGATCAAAGGTGACAAATTGCCAATCTGAGAAATTTTCGAGGTTTTGATAGGGAATTGACTGCAAACTCAAGCCCCCAAAGGTCAGCAGAGCCGTGGGGCGATCGCCATCTAAGTTAAATTTTTCGCGAATAAATTCGGGCGAATATTTTGGTTTCGCCCCAGTTAGACCCACATCCTGAATATTAGGAAAACTGGTCATCGGCTCGGCGAATGGTAAGCGAAATAGGCGATCGCAATGGCTATAAGTTTCTGACAACCGATCCGCGAGTTCGACAAAAATCCCGCCCCAATCACGATAAATAAAATCCCAACCAAAATTTCCCGCCATCCAGCAAGGAATATTTGCAGCTTTGGCAATCTCCGCAACCATCGGCGGAATATCACCAAATATTAAATCAACTTGATTTTCTTGTAAAAACTTGACTTCAGCTTCAATCAATTCTGCTTGATTTTTATGAATCTGTTGCCACGTTGCCAGAGTTGCGGCGCGATCGACCTGCAAACTATCAATCTGAATTACGCCCACATCAAACACACGCTGATGATAAATAAAATCGCCTTCGATATATTCTTCCAACAACCAACGCGGAGCCGTCGTCGCAATAATCAGCTTGATGTCAGGCGATCGCCGTTGCAGGTCAGCTAGAACAGACGCAGTCCGCGTCGCGTGACCAAAACCGTGATTGGTAATTGCAGTATATAAAGTGGGCATGAGTTTATTGGCGGTTATTCGCGCATTTGCGGTTCATTTACGGGTTGTTGCAAAACTGGCAAAACTGAATTAACTACAACTTGCTCAGTCGCTGGCAGGATATTGCTAGGAGAAACTTCTACAGGGTCAGTGTGTTCGTCAATACTATCTTGTCCTGCTCCGCGCATACTCACAAGATAAATACTACTCAACGTCAAAATTACGCCGATCCATTGAATTAATGTCAGGTTTTCGCCTAAAAATAAACTGCTAAACATCAGTGCAAATACTGGAGTTGAGAAGGTCAATGCGCTCAATGTGGTTAAGCTTCCTGATGATGCAAAAAAGAAAAATAATCCATAGGCGATCGCGCCACCCATAATCGCCATATATGCCATCCCTAGCCAACCCCAAGCGCTTAAGTCTTGCCATTGGCTCTGCTCGATGCGATCGGAAATCAGCAATAAAGGTAAACCCCCGATAATCATGTGCCAGCCCGTCGCCATCACTGGATCGGCATAACGGACTACAGGACGAATTAAAATAGTCCCGATCGCCATCGATAATGACGCACCGAGCATAAACCATTCACCGATGGTAAAAACTCCTGCTTCTAAAATTGTGGCAAAATCTCCAGCAAATAAAGCTGCAATTAATTCGGGTGGCAAACCAATCAGCCCGATTCCCACTACTCCCACCAATAACCCCAATGTTGCGCCAATACTAATCCTCTCTTTGTATAAAACTGCCGCAAGCACGGCAACAGCAAGGGGTTGGGAGTCAATCAGCAACGAGCCAAGCCCTGCGTTAGTACGCAGTAGACCTTGTGCCAAAAACCCCTGAAACATCGTGCCATCGACTAAAGCAAATAAACTAATCCAGAGCCACGCCTGCCAACCTTTGGGCTGCGCTCTCCCAAAATAAGTTGCGCCCAAAACCAGCAATATTCCTGCGGGAATTAAGCGCACTGCCGCCATAAACATGGGGCTAGTTTGCGGAAGTAATGCTTTCATCACTACCATTGCCGTCCCCCACAGAAAAAATGGCGCAATTATTAAGGGAGACTGACGTGTTAATCCAGAAGTGTTGGCTGGCGTGGATGATTGCATATTTTCGGATTTTTTAAGATTTAATTAGAAAATTTGATCGCAGAGATGTTAAGAACTATTAACAATATTATCTCGATCAAAAACCAGAATTTTGAATCATGAATTACGAAGCCATAGTAATTAGGTGATCTCTGATAATAAAAGTACCCGATTTATTAAAACCAGAATGTGGT
>JAJAZG010000377.1 GCA_026785865.1 Pseudanabaena sp. CAN_BIN31 | reverse complement strand
TCATGCTGATGCCGACAAATATTTCGCTTAGTCCTTTTTCTCGTAAGCCATCTAATACTTTGCCAATGCGGTCATCGTTGATTTGTTCCGCCGTTATTCCTTCGCCTAATAAGTGTTCCGTGGCTATTCCTTCAAAGAATTTACTAAACATATACAACGGTGCGGATACAAACCCTAATCCATTCAGGATCATTGCTTTGACCATTATCCCTGCGCTTACTTTTTCTCTTGAGCTTCTCCCGATTTTCTCGTTTATATATTCTACGATTCCTATCTCGTCGATTATCCCTGCCACGATTCCTAGATGATCTAGATTCTCTACTTTCATCTCCGTATTTTTACTATTAATAACTTTCTCCTGCTTTTTCGCTTCTACTCTGCCTTTCGCTATTTATTTTACCCTTCCTTTACGAGCGGAATGTGGGTTTAAAGATCACTTATGTCATGCACAGAAAAAGCTGGGGATCTTGGCTGGGGTGTAGCAGTTCTGGGGATGAGGTAGAGGTTCAGATCCCCGACTTTTTCTGCAAATTTAAAGATCACTTGTGTGATGCACAGAAAAAGTCGGGGATCTTGGCGAACAAAGGGGGCTGAATCTCGGATTAGATGGATTATGGGATGACGCAGATTTTTTCTCTTTGTCTGTGAAGGCACAGATCCCCGACTTTTGGTGTGCTTATCACAGGTAACATTTATTGGCTAAGAAAAAGTCGGGGATCTTAAAGTCTCTTACGTCCACATACTTTTCTCCAATTCCAAAATCCTATTTCCGTGAAATCTATTAATCCGCTTAATCCGTGTTCAAGAAGTGTCGAGAAAAATCCTCACGCGAGAAGAGAAAAACTCAAACTACAATCCGAAAACCGAAGATGAGCCTGCCTTCTGTCAAGTACCAGTCTCGAACCGTCGAAAGACAAAGGAAATCGTTGTAGCACCACGATCCGCCACGTAGGGCTCGTCTATTTTGTTCGCCGCTACCTATTAGCCAAGCAGTTCCATCATTAGGTGCGTCATTGTAATTATCGTGCCATACATCTTCGCACCATTCCCAAACATTGCCATGCATATCATGCAGTCCCCAAGCATTTGGTAATTTCTCTCCAACTGGATGAGTTTCGCTTCCAGAGTTCTTGTCGTACCATGCATAGTGCTCTAATTTATCAGCATTATCACCAAAACAATATTTACGCTGACTTCCAGCCCGACAAGCATATTCCCATTGCGCTTCACTAGGTAGCTTCACATTTTGTCCCGTTATTTGTGAAAGCTTTTTGCAAAAGGTAATAGCGTCATTCCATGACACTTGCTCTACAGGGCAATTCTCATTACCTTTAAAATTTGATGGATTATTACCCATCACCGCCATATATTGTTTCTGGGTAATTGGATATTTACTCATCCTAAAAGCCTTCAAAGTCACCTGATGAATTGGCTTTTCAGTATCATAATTATTACCGCCCATTGAGAAACGTCCCGCAGGAATATTCACCAATTGGAGTTCCACATCCTTCCCGCAGTCTAACACCAGAGAATTACTAACCGAAGACGCTTGAGATATGACAGTTGATGAAGTTGGCTGTGAAGATGTAGATTTAGGTTGCAGAATTTGCAGAACTTCACGCGCCGACTGGTAGCGAACCTTAACGCTCAGCTGCGTTAGTTTGTCTAAAATTTCGCCTAAATCCTGCTCCACCTTCTTATTTTGTAAAAAATCTCTCCATGCAAAACCCTCAATGGGGTCATACATCGTCAAGGGATCGACATTGGTCAGCAAATGCAAACAAGTAACGCCCAAACTGTAAGTATCGCTGGCAAATATCGCCTTGCCAAATGCCTGTTCTGGCGCAGCATATCCCGCACTCCCAATAGTTGTTCCCGTCCTTTGCATTGCCGTCTGACTCACGACCTTCGCCGCCCCAAAATCCACCAACACCAATTTTTGATCTATGCGCCGCCGAATAATATTTTCAGGCTTGATATCACGATGAATTACCTTACCAGCATGGATAAATTGCAATACTGGCAACAAATCAAGCAATAGTTCTTCAATTTTTGCTTCACTAAATGCCCCTAGTAACTTTAGCTCTTGTTTCAAATTGTCCCCATCAATAAACTCTTGCACCAAATATTGCCGCCCCTCATGCTCTGCATGGGTAAGCAGTTCAGGGATTTGGGAATGTTTGCCAAGATCATCTAGACGCACCGCCTCCTGTTCAAATAAGCGTTTTGCATCTTGCAAAGTCTCAGGATCATCATAGAGAAACTGCTTGATTGCACATTTCGGCTTTGATGGCTTTGCCTCGTCTCGCGCTAGAAAAGTCTTGCCAAAGCTGCCTTTACCAATTATCCGCAAAGCTCGATAACGCTCTTGAATTAACAACTTAGCGCGACATTGCGAACAAAATTTAGTATCTAAAGGGTTCGTAGCCCCACAAGCAAGACAAAGACTCATAATAGTCAAAATTTCCGTTGGTTAATCTTAAATATAGCAACTTAATTTGAGATCCCCGACTTTTTCAAAAAGTCGGGGATCTGGTCAATTGACATACGCCTTAAAAGTAACTACAGTAATTACATTCTAAATCGTGCAAATTTTTCTACCTGTAAGCCATGAAAAATCATCACCGTACCCATAGCGTTAAGCTAATCTCGATTGGGAACTCAAAAGGAGTCAGATTACCGAAATATATATTACAAAAGTATGGATTTTCGGACGTATTACTTTTAGAAGAAACAGAACAGGGTATATTATTGCGCCAGATCGAAGATGTAAAGCTCTCTTGGGAAGAAACTTATAAGGAAATGGCGATAGAGAATGAAGATTGGCAAGACTTTGAGAATACGATCCTAGATGGAATAGAAATAGATGAAACCGCAGCGTTATGAAATCTATTTTGCCGATCTCAATCGCACACTTGGCAGTGAAATCAGCAAAATTCGTCCTGTGGTAGTGATTAGTCAAAGTTCGATGAATGCAGCATTAGAGACAGTGGTTATTTGTCCGCTAACTTCCAAAATTCATCCCAAATGGCGCAGCCGCCTCCAAATAAGTTGTGCTGGTAGTATTGCCGAAATTGCGGTTGACCAAATCCGCACGATTAGCAAAATCCGTCTAAAAAACAAGATTGATATTTTAAATGAAGAACAAGCTGCTCAATTGAGAAGATTGATTGCAGAAATGTATGGCGAATAATTTCTGTGAAACAGAGAGCGCAAAGCGCCCTCTGTTTTGCTTTAGAGATAAACTGCGATCGCAATTTCATCACCCTCATACAAAGCCAGATCAACAAACTTCCCTTCCATAACTTGACCATTAACTAGCATCTGTTTAACAGAACTATGATTAGTCACCGTCAGCGAAAGCACCTTACCGCGAAACTTGCGCTGCGCTGTAAACCCAGACCACGCCGCAGGAATATGCGGATCGATGATCATCCCTGTAAAAGTCGGCTGGAATCCTAGAATATAATCTACACCAATTCGCAACATCCACACCGCCGTACCTGTTAGCCATGAATGGCTTGCCTGTCCTTGAGTTTCATGATCGGGACTGGTCACATATTCAGGATAAACATAGGGTTCAGTTTCAAAGCGATCGCATTTCTGATCAGTCGCCTGTGAAGAATTAATCGGCATCATCCGTTGATACATTTCCCAACCAAATTCCACATTACCATTGAGCAGTGAAGCTAATACAAACCAAGCCGAAGCATGATTAAATACCGCACCATTCTCTTTCTTGCCAGCGACACAACGACTAATTAAGCCAATCGTATCATCGATCTCAGTAAAAGATGGCGCAACAATCTGCATTCCAAAAGGCGTGGTGAGATGTTCGCGACTACTTGCCATTGCTTGATCAGCGCGATCTTTCGGCGCAAGTTCTGAAATCACCGCCCATGATTGCGCGTTCAAAAAGATTTTACCCTGAGTCGCAGATGATACACCAATCGGTTCGCCATTGTCACGAAAAGCGCGTAAATACCATTCGCCATCCCAACAAATGTCATTAGTAACTTTGCGAAGATGCTCGTAGAAATTTTGGAATCTGTCGAGAGCTTCGCGATCGCCTTGATATTCACAGACTGGTAATGACTTATTCAAAACATAGCCCAAAAAGAACGCGCCCCAAGTGGTTTCGCCCTTACCCTCCGAGCCAACATGATCGAGCGTATCATTCCAATCACCCGTAAAAATACGTGGCATTCCCCGCTCACCTGTATTAGCGATCGCAAAATCGAGCGCCCTCACCAAATGCTCATAAACTGTTCCCGAACTAGTATCATGATAGGGAACTACTTCTTCTAAAATTGAAAAATCAGCAGTTTCCTTAAGATATTCAATAATTCCAAAGGGAATCCAAAGCGGCGTATCCGAGTGGTTAGTGCGTTCGCCCGTATTGGTGAGAACGAAGTAATTATGTAAAGTCGAACCATCTTTAAATTGGAAATTTAGAGCTTTAATTAATCGCTCTCTCACTCGCACAGGATCGACCATCACCACACCAAGAATATCTTGGAAGCGATCGCGCATTCCCGTTCCAAACAACAATCCACCATGATAGTAGCCCGAATTTCGCGCCATATCGAAAGTGACAGCAGCCTGATACTGATTCCATACATTTAACATCGCGTTAAATGCTGCATCAGGTGTTTGCACCTGCACACAGGATAAATGCGCGTCCCATTTGTCTTTGAGTTGAGTGAACTTGAGATCGACAACTTCCAGTATTCCTACCCCCTTTGCAAGGGGGGCTAGGGGGGGTCTGCTCCCCTCTCCTGCGGGAGAGAATCTGGGGGTGAGGGCAGGCTTTTCTCCCTTAACCGCAATCTCCAACACAACCGCAAAATCAATAGAACTATTCGCACTCAAAGAAATCTTCGATTGCATTGCCACCACAGGATCGCCAGCCGTAATTTCTGTGTTCTGCATCACCCCTGTTTCCACCGCCACAGGATTCGCTTCCGATCGCCATCTCCCAATAAACTTATCGAGACTACTATCAAAACCAGCGATCGGCAAACTTTGCGAAAAATAAATCTGATACTTCCAATCAATATTTGGCTGTTTAACAGATACGCCTTTATTCAAAACCCAATAGCGACGAGTTGCCACCAATGCTTGCAAATCTTGATCGAAATGAATATCTGTGAAATGCTTATCATTCGGCTGATTGATTTGATCGTTGAGAGCATTGCCCATCAACAATTCCAAGAAAGAATAAACTTCTAAATCACGCGATCGCCCCGAAAGTTCCGTTAGCTTTACGCGCCAAATTTCGGCATTGGTATCAGTCGGCACGAAGTAAGTAATTTCCCCACGAATGCCATTGATCTCAGTCGTGATTTTGGTGTATCCCTGCCCATGACGACATTCATAAAAGTCATAATTCAAATCAATGGTAGGAGCCCAACTTAGTGACCAATATTCACCTGTTGCGACATCCTTAACCATCACATAGCGACCTGGGCGATCCCAAGGCAATGCGTTATAGCGCATTCGACTAATGCGGTTATCGCGAGGTGAGTCCAAAAAGCTAAAGCCGCCACCTGTATGGGAAATTAGCCCCGCGTATTGGCTATTCCACATATAGTTAAACCAAGGGCGCGGGGTGCGCGGATTGGTAATCACAAATTCCCGATTATCTTCGGTGTAATAGCCATATTGATTTGCGATCGCCACGATAAAAAATATTCCTATAGTTGATGGTTATCAATCATTGATCCATAGACTGTCTTAAAACCAAAAAGTGAGTGGCGGGGGCGCG
>JAJAZG010000376.1 GCA_026785865.1 Pseudanabaena sp. CAN_BIN31 | reverse complement strand
GTAAAGAATATATTGCAAGGTTTAGTTGCGAAGCTTGAAGCCAATGGCTTAGATAATATTCAACAAGCGATCGGGCTAGGCGATCGCGAGTAATATGAACAAACGACCACCGAACCCAAAAAAAACTAGCGCACGCGCTGCGTATGCCAGTGCTTTTTGGCTTTTAACGGTTTTTAAGCTTCGATGATTACTCGAAGGTTACCGTGTTTTTTATTGACTCGACAGGTAGTTACATCGCTGGCTCGAGTACCAGAGCGTTCAAAATCTAGATCTAAAACCGCTTTTCCAATTCGTAGGTTATGAATTGAGAGCTGATGGATGGATGGTGGTAAGGCAGGATCGATGATATAAAGTTTCTCAGCAGGAGCGTTAGGAATTAGATTTGCCATCATCGAGATTAATTGGAAGATGGTTCCAGTTGCCCAAGCTTGGGGTGAGCAAGCCACAGGATATTGAACTGGTGTGCTAAAGCCATCCTGTTCATAGCCGCAAAATAGTTCAGGAGGTCGATGATAGGGCTGCGCTAAGGTCATAGTAAACAGTCCTTGAGCGACATCTAGTGATTGGTTGACGAGGTTTAGCGATCGCAAGCCGAGGGCAATCAGACTATTATCATGGGGCCAAACCGAACCAATGTGATAACCCAAGGGATTATAGGCAGGTGAAAGACTACTCAAAGTCCGAATTCCCCAGCCGTTGTACATATCAGGCGCTTTGAGTCGAGCCGCAACCATCAAGGCTTTTTCGCGGTCAAAAATGCCTAGATGCAAGCAATGTCCAGGGTTAGAAGTGATGCTATCGACAGGCTTGCCATCGCCATCTAAGGCGAGGGCGCAATAGTCTTGATCGGCAAGCCAAAAATCTTGATTGAATCGAGTTTTGAGATCCTGAGCTTGCGATCGCCATAGCTTTGCAAAGTCGGGTAAATTCTTTTTGTCAGCAAGTTCACTCATGCGGATTTTCGCCGCATAGACGTAGCCTTGGACTTCTGAGAGGGCGATCGCCCCTTGAGCTAATTCGCCATGACGATTGACGATGCAATTTCCAGAATCTTTCCAACCTTGGTTGATTAATCCTCGCTTAGAACGGCGATTGTAAGTGAGATAACCAGTATCTTTGCAGTTACGATCAATCCATTCCATTGCCGCGATCGCATTTGACCACAGTTTATCGAGCAACTCTGTATCAGCCGTCCAAGCATAATATTCGGCGTAGAGCATTAACCATAGTGGCGTAGCGTCAACCGTTCCATAGTAAGGAGTATGGGGTATTTCTTGACAACGCGCCATTTCGCCAAGGCGGATCTCATGCAAAATCTTCCCTCTTTCTTCATCTCGCGAATCATCTTCAGTTTTACCTTGATATTGGGCAAGGATTAATAGAGTCTCGCGGGCGATCAATGGATTTAAAACCAAAGTTTGGGAAGCAGCAATAATCGAATCTCGACCAAATAACGTAGAAAACCAAGGTACACCTGCGGAGAGAACTCGATGTCCTTCAAAGGTTTGTTGCAATAAATAAATATCTTGGACAGCGCGATTGATCACTAGATTCAGCCCCTGATTATCAGTGCGGATCGTAGTAATTTTCTCTGTCCAAATTGCTTCTTCTAGTGACTCTTCGGATTTTGCGTGGGCGAAATTAGTTGGCACACTCACCATAGAAGTGGGGCGATTGTTGGTAAATAGATGAATGCGATACCCTAACGTGACCGACTGATGACTATCGAGGGTTAGGTTCCAAATTGCTGTATATCCTTCGATCTCATCTGGCTGAAGCGCATGAAACTGAATGCGAGATTCCATCAATACGCCATCTAGTCCCTGATAGGCAAGCACTATTTGTCGTTTGGTATTGATATCTAGATCTGTATCTAGATCTGTGTTTGGAGAAAGAGAATTCTTTCCTAAATCGGGAACATATATTAGTAGATTCCCTCTTTTTGCTCTCTGAACTCCTCTGACTTCAAACAAATCCAAAAAATCGGCATCAAAGCTGAGACTCATCGTAAAACTAATCGAATGGGTGTTGTAGTTTGTAACTTGCATTTGCTCAAACATGCCCCCTTTGATCATAATTTCGCGATGGATACCGATCGTTTCTGTCTTAATTACATTTTCATTTTCCCCAATTTGGCAATTAGAACACAATACGACCATGTCAAAACCTTTACGGGCGGTACTGCTAAATAAAATCGGCGATCGCCCCTCAATTTGCAACTCCGCTCGACTCAAAAATCTTGTATCGCGACAAAATAAGCCCATGCTGCTCGCGATAGTGTCAACGCGACATGCCGTGTCATAGATATTGCCTAGTGTATCGGTGATTAAAAATAATTCATTATCTTTAAGTGTGAGTGTGGTAAGAGGGCGATCGCCTAGTTCACAAACCCAATTAGCGATCGGATTTTCACTAGCTAGAATGAAGTTTCTGCCATCAATTTCAATTGTATTGCCCATAATATTACCCGTATTTATTTTGTGCCAATTTATTTAAGACCCTCACCCCTGGCTACTCTCCCAAAGGGAGAGGGGAACAAGATTCTGGCTCCCCCAATCCTGGGGGAGAGGGGGCTGGGGGGTGTGGGAAGCTTTTATTTGTGCGTTAGGGTCAGTAATT
>JAJAZG010000375.1 GCA_026785865.1 Pseudanabaena sp. CAN_BIN31 | reverse complement strand
TCCTGCCACGATTCCTAGATGGTCTAGGTTCGCTACTTTTATCGCTGTATTTTTGCTGTTAATAACTTTCTCCTGCTTTTTCGCTTCTACTCTACCTTTCGCTATTTATTTTACCCTTCCTTTACGAGCGGAATGTGGGTTGGAACTCGATGTGGAGTATTAGTTCTGCTGATTCGAGAAAGATGACTGAGTCGGCGCGGATCGGTTCGAGGAGGAGTTCTGATGGTTCGAGTTTGGTGAGATTGATGGATTTCCCCAATAGCCAACTGGCGAAGTCGCTGGGAAAGGTTTCGGCGAGGAATTTGCAGGTGTTGTCAAAACTCATCGCTAAATTTTATCATTTTTGGCTTTGTTGTTTTTGAATGATTTAGAGTCAGAACGCTGATTTTGATAGACTTGCGATAACTGGACGATTAGTGCGGGTAAGTCTTTTGCCGCGTATTCTGCATAGATTTCTCTACCAAAATTAGTATCTCCATCACCGACATAAACCCTATAAGCTTCTGGACTATTTGGATCTTGTCGCTGAATTCCCACTAAAGCAATATCACTAGGATGGTGCTGAGCGCAAGACTTATCACAGCCAGAAAAATGGATATTGATCGGGCGATCAAGTTGGATACAATTTTCTAAATGAGCAGCAACTTTCTTGGCATCTGCTTGCGTATCCGTTAGCGCCGCCTTACAGCCTTTTGAGCCAGAACAAGCAGCGATCGCAGCATAGGGATGATTTGCTGAAATTGATAAGCCTAAATCTTTGATTTCTCGCGTTACCTGCTCAATGTTCCTCTCAAGAATATCTGTAATCAGAATATTTTGCCAAGGTGTTAACCTTAGAGCGCCGCTACCATATTGTTTTGCTAAAATACCTAAGCCTTGTAATTGGTGCGAAGTAAGTCTTCCTAAGGGAATAACCACACCAATATAGAAAAGTTTCGATTGCTTTTGAGCATGGATTCCTAAATGTTTATAGGAAGATCTTACTCCCCTCTCCTGCGGGAGAGGGGGTGAGGGTCTTAAAGAGTAACCAAGCTTTTCTTCAACGGATTGAAGATACCTTTCAATCCCCCAATCATGAAGCAGTTCTCTTAGTCGGGGAGGACGGACGCGAGAATAATTTTGATTGAGCTTCTGCTCTGTATAGTCGCGGTAAATTTCTGTTAATGCCGCGAGAACTTCTAAAACTTGTTGAGAAGGAATTAAAACATTAACTGCTGATGGAGATTCTCCCCGATCGCCTATTCCTAAATATAAGTTAAAGTAAATTTCGCGATCAATTTCTACGGCTACTAAGCAAATATCATTAGGGCGATCGCTGACGCTAATCGTTTCGCCGCCATCAAAGCACACACTAAATTTATTGGATAGAATTTCTAGTTCAGGATGATTGACGAGATATAAATTCCATTGTTTGACGAAGGGAATTGTATTGATTTTGGCATGGATATCAATCCCTGCGGTCGGACTAGCCATAATATTCCGCAATCCGTCAATACTGGGGTTGCTTGAAGCTAGTCCATAATCTTGAAAATCTTGGAGAACTTTTAGGCTTAAGGCTTGACTGGTGCGGATTTGCAGATTAGCACGATTGGTAATTTGGATTTCTCCATTACCAAATTGATTGACTACCTGTATAAGCGCGTCACATTGCATAGATGTGATCAGGCCACTCGGTAGGCGAATCCGTGAAAGAATGCCATCTTCAGCAGAAGTGGCATTAAAGAGACTGGGACAAATAGCAGTGGTGGATTGCAAGGCAAAGATTCCAAAAATTAGTAACCCGATGAAGGCGCAACGCGCCTTCATCAGATTTATAGATTGAGTGCTTTTTCAATTCGCGATCGCTCTAAAGCTTGACCGATAAATACTAAGCGCGTTTGCCGAGTTTCATCCTTTGTCCATAGGCGATCATACGAAGTCTCGAGGCGATCGCCTACACCCTGTAAAACCATCCGCATCGGCTTATTCGGCACATTTACAAAGCCCTTAATCCGATAGATTTCTTGATCGGCGATCGCTTGTTTAAGAGAAGCTAATAACTCTGTTGGCTCAAAAGCGCGATCGGTAACAATATTAATCGAATTAATATCATCATCATGTTCATGCTCTTCTTCCGTATCATGATGACTAGGACGCGCATCCAAATCATTCTCAACCGCCGCATTAAAGCCAAAGAGAATCTCAGAACTGACCTTACCTTCATCGCAAGTAATGACCTTCACGCCGTCGCGCAATTCTTGCTTTAACCAAGAATGTACTTTGGTTTGAGCATCAGCATCAACCAAATCAGTCTTAGTCAATAGCACTAAATCTGCACAGGCTAACTGATCCTCAAATAGCTCCTCTATCGGAGTTTCATGATCGAGATTAGGATCTTCTTGCCGTTGAGTATTCAACGCATCAAGATTGCTGACTAATCTGCCACTAGCAACCGCTTCGCAGTCCACTACCGCGATCACTCCATCAACAGTTGCGCCATTGCGAATCTCTTGCCAACGGAAGGCTTGAATTAATGGTTTAGGAAGAGCTAAGCCAGAGGTTTCGATGAGAATGCAATCAATGCGATCGCGTATTTTTAATAGTTCTTGCATCGTGGGTAGAAATTCTTCTTGCACCGTGCAGCAAAGGCAGCCATTGGTTAATTCCACAATATTGGGGGTAATCTCTTTGCCATCTTCATCGCAAACACGACAAGAACGCAGCAAATCGCCATCAATACCAATCTCGCCAAATTCATTCACAAGTACGGCAATGCGCCGACCTTGATTATTTTGTAACTGTTCTCTTATTAAGGTAGTTTTGCCACTGCCTAAGAATCCAGTAATCACAGTTACAGGTATTTTCGCTGCCATAATTTTCTCTAAAAAATTTTAAAATCCATTCCTAGAGAGAAAATAAGCTTTGCTTATTTTCTCTCTAGATTGCTAAGGCAGCCTGCAAAAATAAATTATCAGCCTTAACAAAGGGCTTAAGCCCCTTGCCCGTGCAAATTGTTTCTACAAGCTACCTAATCTAACCCTTCGGTACTGGGAGAATCAGAGATGAAATATTGGAAGCTAGGAATGCAGCGCCAATTCCGCAAATCACCAAGCCAGCTGATCGCAAGTTAGGCGATACTTGTCCAAAATCACCCTTGAGGACTTTCTGACCGATAAAAAATGCAGCACTCGAAATTACTAGCTGAATCACCGTAAATCCTGTTAAATAAGCAACCAAAGCTGTAGTCTGTGCGCCAAAAATCGCTTCACCGTAAGCATAACCGTGGAACAAGCCTGCTACTGCTGACAAAGTGATCATCACTAATAAGTTAGGGCTGTTCTTGATCGCTAACAAAATACCAAATAGTAAAATGGAAGCAGAAACGATTAGTTCCACAACTGGCAGGGTCACGCCTAGCAAATGAAGCCCTGTGCCGAGCATTGCTGATAAAACGAAAGACAAGGGAATGAAAATCCCTTGGGGTTTGAGTGCGGCAAATAAACCTATAACAACGATAAAGGCAAGATGATCAAGCCCAATTACTGGGTGAGCTAAGCCAGACATAAAACCTTCAAAAAAAGTGCTAGGCATCTTACCGCCCATCGGGTGATGTGCTAAGGCGGGGCTAGCATTTCCTAAAAAGCTAAGAGCTAAAAGACTTAAGCAAATGGCGATCGCCAAAGCTTTAGCCTGAATTGACGAGAAAAATTTTGATGGATTCATAGATCTGTAACTCGCAGATATAAACGACTTAAAGCTAGTTCTAGCGGGCATTCTGACTTAAAGTAGCTTGTAGTTTGGCGACTTTTACAGTTGCGGTACAGTGTTGGACTTTCACCAAACTTTCCCCATTTGAAATTAAATTAAAAATAAATTTTTTGTTTAATTTCACTTTTAACGGCTGTTCCCCGTTAAAACTAGAACAGCCTTTGACTTTACAATAATTTGGATACCTATATCAAAAAATAATCATCATTCTTAATAGCGCTTTGCGCTGTTATAAAACCCAAAAAGTAGATGCGGCGCACCGCGCCGCATCTACTTTTTGGGTTTTGGTTTGTCTTAATGCAAGTGACGATAGCTATAAAACCAATAAAGTTTTAAAAATGGTTGCTTTGCAACCATTTTTAAAACTTTATTGGAGGTTAAAAAACTAGGCTGTTTTTATCAAAAAGTCTCGTAAACGACGAGAAATTAATTCGCGACTGCCCATTCTGCGACCAAGCTCTTTTTCTAATGCTCCTACTGGTGTGAGGTTTTGCGGCGCACGGGGATCGCGAGTTGGATGCGACGCGTATTGAGGAATTAGGTAGGTACTTTGATCGGCGATCGCCTTAGCGCGATCAATAGGGATACCGCCATTAAGATCGATCCGAATAATTCCATGTAAGTCGTGATATCCCAATTTTTTATAATTTAAATCCTGACTACCTGATCGCAAATACCAACTCAGATTGGAGCCATTCGTATTAGAAATCCGAAAAACTGGCGTGCGTTCTCCTACTTTTAGCGATCGCATGACTTGAGCATGTTCGCCTTTAAGATAAGCTTTACCCATAGTTTTCACATAGCCAATTGTGTCATAAGGCGTTTGATAGACCCGATAAAGCAAAGGCCCATCACGCACAATTAGCGTATTCTCTTGGATTAACTCTTTATTTAAAGAAAGAGCATTGGCAATCCGCAGTTCTTCATCTAGCATTTCCCCTTGGACTAGTTGAGAAGGCGTGTCTGGTTGATTATTACTGCTGGTAAGACAGCGATCATACTTTAAATCTCCTCGACCACTCATAGGACAAGGAATCGCCGTTACAGGCGGGGTTAAATTTCCACCGAGCGCAATAATTCTGGTTACTTCTGTTGCCACACATTTGGCTTTACGAATCCTGCGATCGACCAGCACAGCCCCCACCGAGATTGTCGCAAAGGCTCCATACAAAATCTCATCATCACGTCGCCCCAAAAAATTCGCATCGATTCGTAATCTTCCATCAATAAACAAAATTTGATTGGGAAGCTCAGGTGCGATCGCGGATTGAATCGGCCGCCAGTCACCATTCCCAAATTCAACTTCAGTATTTATCTTATCACTGGTGGGAATCTCTTCGGGATTGATACTAACTGGTGCATCATAGCCAATATTCCAAGGTTCTAAGCGAATGTTATATTCGCTCCAAAAGTTTTCTGTGACTGGATTAGCAAGGTTAGCGATCATATACAAATCCGCCGTGTTGATAAGAAGGAATTATACACGAGCAAGTAGCTATTCCCCTTTCACCCAAGAATTAGGGCTGCGGGGCGTCGCCCCCCCCAACCCCAAAAAAAAAAATTTGGGCCCCCCCGCCGGGGGCCCCCCCCTTTTTGTTTTT
>JAJAZG010000374.1 GCA_026785865.1 Pseudanabaena sp. CAN_BIN31 | reverse complement strand
CTAGAGGAGGGTGCTAGTGCGATCGTGCGTTATGTTGGTTATCTGCAAGGCGAAAAGTTGTTGTATCGAGCAAGGGTTGCAACAAAGCCGCAATAGCCTTAGTTTCTAATATAGTTTCCTAGTCATGAGAATTAATTTTTATGAAAGCTCAATTGCTTACTCGCAAATTTACAACAGAGCAATATCACCTGATGCATGAAGCTGGTGTTTTTTTGGAAGGCGATCGCCTTGAATTAATTAATGGAGAAATTGCAGAAATGTCACCTATCGGCAGAAAACATGCGGTTTGCGTAACTCGCTTAACTGAGCTATTTTTTAGCCGTTTGTTGGGAAAAGTCCAAATTTGGTCGCAAAACCCAATTCTTTTAGATAATGGTTCAGAGCCACAACCCGATCTAGTTATTCTCAAACGGCGCGAAGACTTCTATGCAGATGCACTACCAATACCTTCAGATATTTTATTAATTATCGAAGTTGCAGACAGCACAATCGCTTATGATCGGGAAGTCAAAATGCCACTCTATGCAGTGGCGGGGATTCCTGAAATGTGGTTATTTGATATCAATAGAAGAGTAATTGAAGGATATTCGCAACCATCAGCACTAGGCTATAAAAAGATGCAGCGTTATGAACAGAATGATATTTTTTCTATGATTGCTTTTCCTGATATAACTTTTATGTGGCAGGATATTTACGCTTAAAGCTTGCCTGTATTAGCTTTCATGATAAATCGCTCAAGGGTGACAATCTCAACGCGATCGCCGTAGGGAATATATTGTTGCAAGTCACCTGAGATGTAGAACTCTCGCAAAGTCCAGCCTTCGCCGCCGAGAACTAAATATGCTTTTTGATAATTGGGATTTTGTGCCATTGCATCCATCAAGCAAATCACCTCAAAAGGAACCTTTTGTTCAGCAGTCCCACCCACCTGTTGCCATTTAAGCGAAATCAAAACATTGCGATCGCCACGATTTGCAACCACATCGATTTTGTGCTTGCCTCCCCCCGGACGACTGCCAATATATTGCTGTGATTGAGAAAGATAACCACCATAGATTAAGGAATGCAAAATCATTTGCTCTAAAACTGCACCAGTTTCTGTATTCCGAAGACTCATGATAGTTCTATCCCCTTTTCAAATCCCCGATAAGCAAGCATTTCTTTTGCAGGGACGCGATCGCCATTACAGCTAATCCGTCGTGGTGCATTGAGTATGTAAATTTGAAAGCCCAAATCTTGATATAGCGACAGAATACGAGGAGTAGCTTGATTAGAAGCGATCGCAGGACAATTTTGATTTGTTAACCAATTAGCTAAACGCTCCTGTTCTGACCATTCAAAACCATTTTTAGAATATTGGCGAAACTCGACATCGTATGGCGGATCAGCATAGATCAAATCATTAGTATCAATTTTAAGTTTGGCAAAATCAACACTCATGAATTTCCATTCAGTAAATGTAGATTTGTAACCTCCGAAATCCTCGGTGTAGTTGATAGTCTTGTGTCTACCAAAGGGAACATTAAAACCACCACTACGATTAAACCGACACAGCCCATTATAGCCAGTGCGATTGAGATAATAAAAAATTTGGGCAGCCTTAGCAGTATTTGCTTTACCTAATTGAATTAAACGATTAAATTCTACTCGCTGGACATAATAAAATTCACGCTCATTTTGAACTTCAATATCTAGTTTCAATCCCTTTTGCAAACATTTATAGAAGTTCACCACATGAGGATTGATGTCATTGAGCAAAGCATGTTTGGGCTGTAAACCCAGTGCGATCGCCAAACCGCCACAAAACGGCTCTACCAAACGATAATTGCGATATTTTTGCCAAGTGTTCTGCAAATGTGGCACGAGCCAGCGCTTACCGCCAGCCCATTTTAGGGGAGGAGTCAAGCGTTCTAGTTTTGCAACCGAGCTAGGAATATTTGCCACTTGTTTTGTCAAGGTGGGTATGAGCAAAGGGGAACATAGCGTCGGTGACATGGCAGCAAGGAAAAATTTTTTAGCTTATCCAATTTACTGCTATTTACAACGATTTTGATGAAAAACTATAAACGCACAGATCACCGACTTTTTCTTTGCGGTTGCAAATTATCTGCAACCGCAAAGAAAAAGTCGGTGATCTTGATATCTTTACATTTAAATTAAGCAGCGACTAGCAAACCTGCACTAGATTGTTTTGGCAAAACATCGACAACATCAATTTTGGCGCAATAGGCAATATCTTCTGCCCCATTAAGTTTGAGCAAGCGCTTGCCGTGACTAGCTTGATAAAATAAATCCTCAACTTCACCTTTCCAAGCCTTGTATAGCGCCGCCGCCGCGATCGCCTCATCATTACCAAAATCCGCCTCATCTTCGAGATTAGCCGCGATCGCCCCAGCACAAGTCGTATCCTCAAGCGAATAGCTACCTTCCCAGCCAGAACCGACAATCCAGACTATCTCAGGCTTAGTTTCACGCAGATATTTCAATACTGAGCCAAGATTAATCATCGCGCAAGCTAGAACGCTCTTAGCATTCTGGATTTTTTGGAGCGCTCTTGTGCCATTGGTTGTACTCATAAAAATCCGCTTGCCCTTCACCACCTCTGGCGTAAAGTCAAAAGGCGAATTACCTAAATCACAGCCTTCAACCGTTTTGCCACCACGCTCACCAACCCTGATCCGTAACTCTGGCGGATGCGCCTCACTCACGCGCAACAATTCATCGACATCGGAGAATACTTGTACTCCCTCGGCTCCCGCAGCAAGGGCTGTAGCGATCGTGGTGGTTGCTCGCAAAATATCAACAGCGATCGCGCAGTCTGGATTCCCTTCAGCAGGTACTAACTCAGGGGTGTGATAAACAAATATTTTCATTTACGGATCTAATGGTTTAGCTATCTTCTATAAATTAAACTCTATGATTGCTTGTTTGGCAAGATTTGTTAATGAGGCAATGGGCTTAAGCCCATTGTTTGCGATCGTAGTAAAACATATAAAATATAACTGTTGTCTTGATAGTTCTTCGCGTACAACTCCATGATTGCCATTACTGAGCGCCGCTACAGTCTCGATGAATATCGCGCGATCGCCGAAACCTCTGAAGAAAAATGTGAATATCAAGATGGAGAAATTATTGCGATGACTGGCGGAACACTTAACCACAGTCTGGTTATAGGAAATATTTTCTTCTCTCTAAAACTTCTGTTACGCGATACCCAATTTGTAACTATTAACAGTGAGCTAAGGCTATGGATTCCAGAGTATCGCTGTGGAGTGTATCCAGATGCGATGATTTTTGATGGTAGACCGCAATTAAATGGCGATCGCAAAGATGAAGTTCTAAATCCACTTTTAATTGTGGAAGTACTCTCGCCATCAACGGAGGAGTACGATCGCACGGACAAGTTTCAGATGTATCGCTCCATTTCTAGCTTTAGTGAATATCTTTTAATTCGTCAAAACAAAGTTTTTGTGGAACGCTACAGCAAACAAGAACAATTTTGGACATATAGCGCCTTTGATAGTTTAGACCAGTCAATTTTGCTAGATTCCGTCAATGTCGAAATAGCGATCGCCGACATTTATCGCGGCATTGAGTTTTGACTTTATACTCATTAAAAGTTTAGGTAAAAGTTCATGATTGCTACTACTGAGCGCCGCTATAGTCTCGATGAATATCGCGCGATCGCCGAAACCTCTGAAGAACGATGTGAATATTACGATGGAAAACTCTCTAACATATCAGGTGTAACAGTTAACCATAGCCGCATTGGTGGAAGTATCCTACTCTATCTTCATGAGCAATTTGAAGACACGGAATTTGAGGTATTTAAAAGTAATTTACGGCTTTGGATTCCCAAATATTGTTATGGAGTTTATCCCGATATTATGGTCTTCAAAGGAAACTTACAACTCAATGCCGATCGTGATGATGAAGTTTTAAATCCAATCTTGATTGCAGATGTACTTTATCCAAAGGATAAAGTACAAGAACGCCCCAGTAAGTTTCATCTATATCGCTCTATTCTTAGCTTTAGTGAATATCTATTGATACGACAAGATAAGGTTTGTATTGAGCATTATTGGAAGCAAGATCGAAACTGGATTTTGCAAGATTTTGATAGTTTAGACCAATCGATTTCGCTCAAATCAGTGAATATTGAATTGGTGATTTCTGAAATTTATCGCAAAATTAATTTTTGATTAGGAACTTAATATGGATTTTAGTGCAGCATTACCAATTTTTGCAATTACCTTACGTGAAGGCGTTGAAGCCGCCCTTGTGGTAGGAATCGTGATGGCATATCTCAAAAAAGCCGATCGCAGTGAGCTTAATTCTTGGGTGTTTGGCGGCATCGGTGTGGGAGTATTGGCAAGTCTTGTGGTGGGGATATTGCTGAACTGGTTTCTCAAGCAAGTAGAAAATACAGAACCTGCTCAAGCTGCTTTTTATGGACAATTGTGGCAAAGTCTTTTGGGACTGACCGCGATCGCAATGTTGAGTTGGATGTTGGTATGGATGACCGAAAATGCCAAGGCACTCAAGGGCGAAATCGAAGGACAAATCGGCAAGGCGATCGCTAATGAAAAAAACGCAGGTTTTGCCGTGTTCACGCTTATTCTGATTGCCGTATTGCGCGAAGGTTTCGAGGTGGTAATCTTTATTTCGGCAAAGCTGGAAGCGGGAATTGTGCCAATTGTCGGCGCGATCGCGGGTTTAGTTGGCGCAGTAGCGATCGGGATTGCGCTCTTTCAATTCGGGGTTCGCATCAATCTCAAAGTATTCTTTCAAGCGATGGGAATATTTCTCTTACTCATCGTTACAGGTCTAGTCGTCAGTGCGATCGGGCATCTCGATAAAGCCGTAGCCGCCTATGCCGAACTTTCGCAAACCTCGCTCTGTTTTCCATCCGATATCGCAGAAATACATTCTTGTTTATTAGGCGGTTTAGTTTGGGATGTGCATGACATTTTGCCTGACAACCAATTCCCTGCAATCTTACTCAAAGCGATGTTTGGTTTTCGCGATCGCCTATTCCTTGGACAAGCGATCGGCTACTTCACTTTCCTAACCTCTGCGGGGTTTCTATATTTTCAGCAAATTAACAAGAGTAATAATGCACCCGTTCTAAGTAAGTAGGCATCAAAGCCCAAAAAGCTCCGCCACAGCTTTGATCAAATAAGAAAGGCGGTGCATTGCATCGCCTTTTTTACTAGGAATTATTAGCTGCGAGATTTAAAGCGATCGCGTCTTTAATACGCTGAATCACAAAATCTTTATCTAAATAAGAAAGCAAACTTCCCGCTTTGGGGCCACGCTCCTTATTTAAAAAAGTGTAATAAACCGCCGCAAAAGCACTCTTTTGAGAAATCTCAAGTTGCTTAGAAGTTCTAAACAGCAGATTTTGCAGTTCTTCACCTTCCCAATT
>JAJAZG010000373.1 GCA_026785865.1 Pseudanabaena sp. CAN_BIN31 | reverse complement strand
GAGTTGAATATTGTGAAGAGCTAGAGTTTGTAAAATTTCTGGATAAACTAATTGTAGTAGGTGCGATCGCTGCTCGATTATTGCCTCAATTACTTGGGGTTCCGCAGTATCAATATTTGCAGTGCAAAAGCAATCATTATTTCTTCGTAAATTATTCGTCAATAATTGGTAATCTAGATTAGATATGCGATCGCCTTGAGTTATGAGTTCAAAAATTCTTATAGGCATATTCTCGAACATTTCCTTACCCAATCAAGCTTTTGCATGATTGATCCCATCAGTTAGCTATACAGGTTACAAATTTACAAAGATTAAGGTATTAATTAACAATTATTTAACATAGAATGAATAGCGTGAGTAATTATACGTAGGCTCCTCCACAAAAACTACATCTAGTTACTTACACTCAAACTTAGTTAGATCCATTACTAAACCGAAAAAATTACAATTATGAACTTCAAAGCTCTTTTGATCGTTGCAAGCCTTGGCTTATCTGCTGGTCTAGTTTCTTGTGCTACCGAAACACCTGCACCCATTGTTCCATCGGTAAAGCCTGCTGCTACTACTGATGCAACCAAGGAAAAGGCTGCTACTCCTAAGGCTGATGCAACAGCTAAGCCTGATGCAATGAAGCCCGATGCTACCAAAGAGAAGACTGGCGATGCAATGAAGCCTGATGCTACAGCTAAGCCTGATGCAATGAAGCCTGATGCTACAGCTAAGCCTGATGCAATGAAACCTGACGCTGCTAAGCCCGATGCAATGAAGCCTGATGCAACCAAAAAGCCTCAGTAGTATTTAAACTATTGCTTTAGGACATAAAACCCAAAGAATAAAGGGGGCGCGATGCGCCCCCTTTATTCTTTTAGGATCAAAATAAAAGCTCAGAGGAATGGTCATGCGATCGCTTAATGAAAAAACGAATCAAAAACCTAATCAAGCTTTACCAGCCAAGATTTTTCATTGGGTAAGTCTCATCAGTTTATTTTTGATGATGACTAGTGGCTTACAGATTTATAATGCCAACCCAGTATTTGGGGGACGTGGTGGTATACACATTCCTGCAATTTTTGGCTTAGGAGGTTGGTTAGCGGGTGGTAGACATTGGCACTTTGCAATGATGTGGCTTTTTGCATTGAATTTGTTGTGGTACGGTGTTTATGTTTTGTGGACACGACGTTGGCGACATCGCTATGCGAGTGGTAAGGATCTAAAAGCATTGGTCGTCAGCCAAAATGAGAAACGCAAAAATTATGCCTGGCATCGGTTAGCTTATACATTGCTGATTCCACTTTTGTTATTGTCGATTTTTACAGGACTGGGAATGTATAAACCTGCTCAGTTTTATTGGATTGTCGATAGCTTTGGCGGGTGGGAAGCTTTGCGGATTACGCATTTTATGGCAATACCAATTACGCTGATATTGGCGGGTATTCATTCGCAACTAGGTCGAAAAGTGGGCGGCGATCGCTTGACTGATTCGATGTTTTGGACGGACTAGCTATATTTAATTTATGTCACAAGAGCCTTTTGATGATACGGATTTAGTGCCGCGCCGCCGATTTTTGACTTTGGCGGGTGCGGGTTTACTGACGATTGGCTTTGGTAGCCTTGCGGAAGGACTGGTGGGTGGTTTATCGGAGCCATTTAATCAACAGGTTGAGTCACTGATTTTTAAACCGCAACAACCAGTGCCTGAGTTTCCGATTAGTGCGATCGAGCCAGATAAATTAATCATTAATAGTTTTCGGGGTACTCCCGCGATCGCACCTGAGACTTATCGCCTCGTCATTGATGGTGAGGTGAATAATCCTTTAAGCCTTAGCATGACTGATTTACAAAAAATCCCCTTAACTAGCATGGTAATCCGTCATGTATGTGTGGAGGGTTGGGCGGCGATCGTGCAGTGGGGTGGCGTGAGGTTGCGAGATTTAATGGCGATCGCGCAGCCATCTGCTCAAGCCAAGTATGTATATTTTTATTCGGCGGATGGCTATTACGAAAGCTGGGATATTGACTCAGTGATGCATCCGCAAACTTTGATGGCATATCAAAAAAATGGTCAGCCTTTAACTCCAGAATATGGTGCGCCGTTGCGTCTTGCCTCACCTGTCAAGCTTGGCTATAAGCTTAGTAAATGGGTGACAAGGATTCAGCTTACGAGTGTGCTAGGTCAAAAGCGCGGCTATTGGGAAGATCTTGGTTATGAATGGTATGCGGGGATTTAAAACCCAAGAAGCTGGGTTTGGTTTCATCGCAAAGCGCTGGATAACAGAAAGTCTAAGCTAATAGACATAGACTCGTACTTTTGAGTGATGATCGCTTTATTATGGGGAAGTCTATAGCATTTTTTATATGACCGATCCCGCTCGTCAACACGATCAATCTCAACGCGATCGCCAGATGTCTCTCAAGATATTGCTGATTGTTCCATTTGTCACGCAAGTAATTGCGGCGGTGGGGATTACGGGATGGCTATCGGTACAAAACGGACGTGAAGCAACGCAAGAGCTAGCTCCCCAGATTGGTCGGGAGGTAACTAGTACGATTGAAGCCAATGTTCGCGGCTACTTTGATGCGCCTCTAGAAATTTTGCAAGCTCATGGAGTCATGGCAAGAGCGGGCTATTTAAATTTTGAGAATGTAGATAGTTTAGATAAACTATTTTGGCAACAGATGCGCCAAGCTCAAAATTTATATTTTTTCTATGCCGCCAATCCTCAAGGAAAATTTATTGGTGTGGAGAGAACGAAAGATAATGCTTTGGTATTACATCGATCTTCATTGCCAGACTTGTCTGCAACATCACCACTAAAAAAATTAATCTATCGCTTAGATAATAATGGCAAAATCCTTAACCAGATTGAAGTGAATATTTACGATCCACGCGATCGCCCTTGGTATGAGAGTGCGGTCAAAGCTCGTCAAATAGTCTGGAGTCCGATTTATCTATTTGCGGCGCGTCCGATTTTAGGGATTACCGCTTCTTCGCCGATTTATAACGAATCTGGGGACTTGCGTGGAGTCATCGCGATCGACTTAACTCTCTCTCAAATTGGGAACTTCCTGCGACAACTAAAAATCGCCAAAACAGGACAAGCATTTATTCT
>JAJAZG010000372.1 GCA_026785865.1 Pseudanabaena sp. CAN_BIN31 | reverse complement strand
TTTTGGGTTTTAAGGTTTCTTTTGCCCACCTGCTTATTTCATTACTTCTCTACACGTAACACCAGTTAAAAGTCACCTGCTAATGCGCCGATGCGGATGCTCAGCAAACACAGTCAACACTAGATTAGTAAAGTGATTTTCGCTTTATTTTATCTTTTAAGATTTGCTTTCAAGCACTCTCATGCCAAAAAGGTAGATAGCGATCGCGTATACGAGTTCTTTAATTTGTTGAAGTAAAGTTGTAGTTTCCATAGCGGTAGTTATGGTGTGTGTTGTGATTGGATCAATTCTTGAAAACGGCGATCGCTACAGATGTTGTCAAAAGCTGCGTCGGTCTTTGCCATTTCACTATGTTTCTAACGCTAATTTAGAATTTTTGTAATCGAGTCTAGTAGTTCTCTAACTTGAGCTAAGATCGGCAAGATTTCTGATTCTTCAAAGGACACAAAGTCTCCATAATCTGCTTCCTAACGGCGCTCAAATAAGTCGTTGTAGAGCCTTGCTTGGTCTTTGGAAATAATACCAGTTCTTACATAGTCTTTATTGAAAATGCCGCGCACGCCAGTATGTTTGGGTGATGATAGGTTATCTTTTAATAACATACCCGACACTGCATAAAAGCAACTGTAATATAGTCGATTGACACAACTATTCCAACTACCTGATTGTGCAAGGATTTGAGCATCACGATAAGTTTCTTCGGCTCTTTCTAAACGATATTGGATGGTTTCATTAGGAATGGACATATCACAAGAGAATAGATTCTTTAGCTATGGACTGAGAAAATGGTGTTTGTTGAAAGCGTGGAGTATTCCATTCTTGACGACTGCGGATAATGGAACAAATTACTTCGTCTGTCTCCCATTCGATTTCGTAAATTTGATGACGGATATAATCGCGACGGGTTGGATTTACGATTCCATCAACTAATATCAAAAGATCCCAATCGGAGTCTGATCTTGCGTCGTTACGGGCGCGAGATCCATACAGGAAAATCTGTGCGGTTGGCTCGATCGCGCATACGAGTTCTTTAATTTGTTGAAGTAAAGTTGTAGTTTCCATCGCGGTAGTTATGGTGTGTGTTGTGATTGGATCAATTCTTGAAAACGGCGATCGCTACAGATGTTGTCAAAATCTGAGTTGGGCTTTACTATTTTGCGATCGCCAATCCTATTCCTAATCTAATGAAAGATACAGTATTTTTGACTTTTCTGCTATGTAGAAACGTCTAAAAAGTCTTCTCCATTAAGTTCAATAACAAGGGCGATCGCGATCGTTATCTCGATCATGATGTCTTCGTTAAGTTTCCCTAGTTGACGAATAAATCTTGTTGTATCAAGCCCTCTGAGTTGCAATGTATCAACTGCCGAGACTTTAGTTAGTCCATTGGTGCTATCTGGCTCAAGCTTGAGATGCCATACATTTTCTGCAAAGTAGGGCTTCCAGTCAGTGATGGGAGCAATAAGTTTAATTGGTAACTTGCCAATAGAATCTGAGCTAATTACAACTACTGGTCTGATTTTACGGATTTCTGAGCCGAGAGTTGGATCGAGATTGACAAGCCAAATTTCACTTCTATTTGGTTTCACGATCGTACTCAAGAATATCTCCCGCTCCAAGTTCTTTCCATTCTGTATTTTGTTGATAATGCTCTAGCATTTGCTCTGCTTGTTTTGCTAAGATTTGACGACGGCTTTCTAGGGGCATTTTTAGCAGTGCTTTGCGAGAAATCTTGCGAGATTTAATTTTTTGCAAGATTTCATGGGCGATCGCATCCTGTTCTGGTTGTGAGAGTGCAGAAGCTGCGGCGAAGGCTTGTTCTAGTAGTTGGGTCATGGTATTTTCTCCTATTGGATCAATTCTTGAAAGCGCGATCGCTGCGAATGTTGTCAAAATCTGATTCAATCTTTGCCATTTCGCGGTTCTCTTATGGCGTGATTTGGATTGCTTTTTGGAGATTTTCTAAGGCGAGTTCGATCAAGAATAGGCACAAGCTTTCCTCACGCGCCTGATGTAACCCTCACGGAGCAATAGCTTGTGGCTTGCTAGTTCTGCTTCGGCGGGATCTTCGCGCAGAGTGAACCAAAGCATTTGAGATAGACGCATATTTCTGAGGTGTTCGCTAGAATTTCGTTAACATATTAACGGTAGTTCTGCATGTTGATTATATCAGGACTTGGAGTATTGGTGTCGATTGATCGCCGAATCAAGTATTTCATTCCATTTTTGTTTGTGTTCAAAATTTATTTCTTTATCTTTCTCAATTAGCAGAGAATATTTATTTATAAATTCAGGCAAAGAGCTTACGAGCCTCAAGTAATATTTCAGCGTTGGAATTATTCCATTGACAATAACTTGGCAATGGTAATTATTGGCAATTTCGTCAATCATTATATGAATATCGGTTTCATCATCTTTTTTAATATTGGCTGAAGACAAAATTAAATATCTTTCGGGATTAAATTTAGCTATTTTTTCCGTAGCGATCGCCACCATATGTTTATCTATTGGCTTCTGATATTTGATTTCTAAAACTTCCAAAAGTTTTGATGATTCTGAATAATAAATTTCAATATCTCCAGCACTACCTGAAGTTTTGTCTGAGGCGGTATGACTACCCAACGACTTTAATACACAATTTTGATATCTGCTCATTTCCTTTATAAGCAACTCGTACACTGCATAAATGGCAATTACAGGTAATTTAGATGTACCTTTAGCAGTGTATGTTTTGCAATAAAAATGTTCTTCCAATGAAAAAATAATATCGTTAATTTTAATTTCAGATTTTTTGTCATCCTGAATTTTTACGATCTTAATAGATTCAGAAGTAGATATTTCTATCACAGCTTCCAACAAATTAATCGCTAATAGTTCAGATATTTTTTGTTTGTTAGCGGACTTAATCTCTATTTCAAGATAATTCAGAATACTTAAAAATGCATTTTTAACTCCTTGCCCACTAATTTTACCTTGATAATCCATCATGTATGGAAATGGTTGCTCCAAAGAGCGTGTTAACCAACCGCTTTCTGACATTGATGGCAAACCTAAAGACTTGAGAGTTGGTGTTATATATTTTGTGTCTATACTTCTTCCTGAAAATCCATTTTCTAAATTTTCTTGATGGAATCTAATATCCTGTTCTGGATATAGACTTTTGTGTATTAAAAGTGTGACTAATACTGTATAAACGCCCTTTTGCCTAGAGCAGTTTTTGCCAATCAAATTTATTTTGTCTAAAATATCTTTAGAAAGTTTTTTAGATTCTGAAATAAATTTTTTTGACTTGCAAAAATCGCTAGATATTAGCTTATATATTTCTAATAACTTATCTTGATGATTCATTGGTTAGGTAAAAAGAGATAATTGTTTGGAGCTATATATGGAAATTTCTGACGATCTAGATCGAGTCTCAGATAATTCTTTTTCAACTTCCAAAGCGATTTGATAAATCATCGGTACACAAACTGAATTACCTATCTGTTTATAAGAATTACCTAATACGTCAGAAGATTTAAAATCTTTAGGAAAACCCATAATTTTATAACACTCAGTAATTGTTAACTTTCTGACCCTATTTTCTGACGGAATATAGATAAAAAAGCGTCCCGATGTTTCTTGAGAAGGAATAGTTGGATGAATGCCTTCTACGGAATAAATTCGATTGGGCTGATGATGAACTCTAGATAAATGCTCAGTATTTGGTCTAACTCCTTTTTTCCAAATACTTTTGTTACTTCTATAACCAACAAATATTAAACCTGATTGTTGATGTTTAGGATTATCAATTAACGTATATTCATCAGGCGGCAAATATTTAAATTTATTGTCTTTACATAAAAATTCTTTTAATTTAGGAATCGGTCTAAAAACTGCTAGCTTTCTAAAATTAAAAACTTGTTTTTTGCTGGCAATAATTACTAATCTTTCGCGATGTTGTGGTACACCAAAATCTTTAGAATTTAATAAAGCATAACTAACGTAGTAGCCCAATTCTTCAAGTGATTCTAATATAATTGCTAAAGTTTTACCGCCATCATGATAGATCAAGTATTTAACATTTTCTAAGACAGCGATCGCTGGTTGTTTAGCTTCGATAATTCGACAAATATGAAAAAACAATGTGCCTCTAGTATCTTCAAAACCTTTGCGTTTACCACAAATACTAAAAGGCTGACAAGGAAAGCCAGCCGTTAGCACATCAAAATCTGGAAGAGATTGCACATCAATTTTAGTGATGTCAGCGAATGGAGTTTCACCAAAATTATTTATATAAATTGTTTGACAATTTGAGTCAATTTCGCAAGAGTAAACGCATTGGTAGCCTGCTTGAGTAAATCCCAAACGAAAGCCGCCAATACCAGCAAATAAATCAATAAATCGCAATGAATTCACAGTTTAATCAATATTAGAAAGTACCTGCGATCGCACTGACACACCGATCGCATATATGCGGATGCTCAACAGAATCACCGATATGAGTGGAATAGTTCCAGCAACGCGGACATTTTTCACCATCAGCTTTGACTACTGCAATTTGTAAACCTGCTGCTTCACCTATAAATGTTGTATCTGCGGGTAAAGCATCGACAATCTCAGCTTGTGAGGCAATGAATAGATAGCGCAACTCATCATTGAGAGAGTTTAGATAGTCACGCTTGGTTGTGTCAGCTACCGCTAGCAATACCTTCGCTTCGAGAGGAGCGCCGATTAATTTGCCATTACGAGCAGCTTCCATCACCTTATTCACTTCACCGCGCACTTCGCGCAAATATTCCCATTTATCAGCGAGTTCGGGCTTATGCCATTCATCATGGGCAACAAGCCAACCTGATTGGAATACGGATTTGTGGGATGCGGGATAGGGCAAATGTTGCCAGATATCTTCGGCAGTGTGACTGAGTACTGGCGCGATCGCCTTTGTAATCGCTTCTAAACAATACATCAACACAGTCTGACAACTGCGGCGGCGTGGTGCATTAGCGGCACTAATATATAGGCGATCTTTGGCAATATCTAAATAGAAGTTAGACAAATCAACCGTGCAGAAGTTTTGGATAGTTTGGAAAAAGCGCGAAAACTGGAAATTATCGTAAGCATCGGTGACATCTTTGCTCACTTCGGCGAGTCGATGCAAAATATAGCGATCGCTTTCTGATAATTCGGCATAGGGAACAGCATCTTTCGCAGGATCGAAATCAAATAGATTACTCAGCAAAAATCTCGCCGTATTGCGAATCTTGCGCGACATATCCGACATTTGCGCCAGAATCGTTTTGCCGATTGGCACATCACCGCTATAGTCCACACTCGCCGCCCAGAGACGGATTACATCAGCACCGTAAGGCGGTTCTTTTTTCTGGTCTTTACCGCCATTAATGATCACCATCGGATCGACGATGTTACCGAGGGATTTGCTCATCTTTTGTCCCTTTTCATCGAGGACAAAGCCATGGGTTAACACGGTCTTATAAGGTGCATAGCCATTGGTCGCCACGCTAGTTAATAGAGAAGATTGGAACCAGCCACGATGTTGATCGGAACCTTCCAGATACATATCCGCAGGATAATTCATCGCATAGGGAACAGTTTTAGAATCATGGCTCTCACCGCCGAGTACACCTGCCCATGAGGAACCAGAGTCAAACCAGACATCCATCGTGTCTGTACCTTTGCGATACTTACGTCCATTGTCGCGATAGGCTTCTGGTAATAACTCATCAACTTCCTTTTCCCACCAAACATCAGAACCATGTTCAGCAATCAGCGATTGAATATGATCAACTGTTTCTTCGGTCAGCAAAGGCTCATTGGTTTCTTCGTCATAAAACACAGGAATCGGTACACCCCAAGTGCGTTGACGCGAGATACACCAATCCGATCGCTCTTGCACCATCGAAGTAATCCGATTCTCGCCGTTAGCAGGAATCCATGTTACTTCTTTGATCGATTTGAGCGCTTGTTCGCGAAAACCATCAACCGAGGCAAACCACTGCACAGTCGCTCTCACGATTACAGGCTTCTTAGTCCGCCAATCGTAGGGATATTTGTGGTTATAGGCTTCTTCTTTAATCAGAGTTCCATTAGCAGCCAAAATCTCCACAACCTTGGCGTTACCTTCTTTAAGAACACTCAAACCTGCTAACTCTTCACCCGCATCGTCATTAAAAATTCCGCGATCGTCTACGAGGGAAATCATGCCCAAATTATATTTTTTACCAACCACAAAGTCATCTTGTCCGTGATTGGGAGCAGTATGCACTAAGCCAGTCCCTGACTCGGCAGTGACATGATCGCCTAAGACAATCGGACTGGGGCGATCGCTAATTGGATGCTTACAAATCGTATGCTCCAGCACATCACCCTTAAAGCTGTACTTAACTTCCAAAGCTTGCTCAAAGGTTGCCGCTAATTTCTCCACAAGTTCTGTTGCCACGATGTAATTTTTATCCCCAGCCGCGACAATGCTATAACTCAGCGATGGGTTGGCACTGATTCCCAAATTCGCGGGAATTGTCCAAGGAGTCGTTGTCCAAATTACAGCATGAAGATTTGGCAGATCGGCGATTTCCTGCAACTTCTCACTTGCTGTAATCACAGGAAACGCGACATAGATACTCCGCGAAATATGATTTTCGGGATATTCCAATTCTGCTTCGGCGAGAGCCGTATGGGAACTCGGCGACCAATAGACAGGCTTGAGACCACGATAGATATAGCCTTTGAGAGCCATTTTCCCAAATACACCAATCTGCGCCGCTTCATATTCTGGTTTCAGCGTGTAATAGGCATTCTCATAGTCACCCCAAATTCCCCAACGCTTAAAGCCTGTCGCCTGTTCGTTAATCGTTTGCAGTGCAAATTCTTTTGCCTTCTTCCGCAATTGCAAAGGCGTTAAATTAGCGCGTTCCTCCGCCTTCATATTTTGCAAAACCTTCAACTCAATTGGCAACCCGTGGCAGTCCCAACCTAAGACATAGCGCACCTTGCGATCGCGCAAAAGTTGATAGCGATTGATAATATCTTTTAATACCTTATTCAACGCATGACCCATGTGTAGCGTCCCATTGGCGTATGGGGGGCCATCATGCAATGTAAAAATTTCACCCTTGTTATTGTGGCTCAAGTCTTCATAAATATTCTGCTCCGCCCAAAATTTTTGAATCTCTGGCTCTTTGGCGATCGCATTAGCCCGCATCGAAAAGTCCGTTTGCGGTAAGTTAACGGTGTCTTTATATTCGGATAATTCGGGATTATTTTTATCCGCAGGATTCTCAGATTTGGCTTTAGGAGCAGATGTCATCGTTCTAAACTTTTAAAATTAGCTAGGGTTTACGCCTCATAAAAGAGGTTAAGGGGTTTGCCAATTGGCGATCTTTAATTAATTATTCATAATTATTTTGTCGATCATGGCGATCGCTATTATAGCTACGGTTCGTATAGTTGCGGCAATTGTATGCCAAACATCCTCATACAGATCGGCAAATTTCCCTGCGAAGTTAATACTCGCTACGCCAGTTTTTAAGTGAGGTAGTGGTATAAATTGGCGATCGCCATATCAGAAGATTGCTTGAGAGCTTCTAAGTTTAATCTTCCTTTTTCTTAGTCCGCTTTTTCTTCTCGACTTTGAGCAATGGCGCACTTAGGGCTTCATAGAGACTAAATAGATACTCTATGCGGTTGAGTTCGTTTACAAAGGGTTGCGGACGGTAGCAGAGGTCTACGGCTTTGTCTAAGGCTTGATGGGCTTTTACCAAGTCGGGCGGCATGGTTAGAAGATCGTAGAGATCGGCTAGGCTGCAATCGGGATATTTGGCGCGGGTGTCTAATACTGTTTGCGCGGCGGTTTCGACTTTCTGTTTTTGTTTGTCGCTGATGTTTTCAGGGAATGGATAATTGTTGTAAACAATGTCTTTGGAATAACGAAAACGACTTTCTAATCTTCCACAAACATATTTAACCCATGTCATGTGCATTTCAGATGTGAGCATCCCAAACAAAAACAAATCACCGTTAGGGATAATCAGGCAACTATCACCAGTAATATTCGTATTATCAAAAAAACCAATGGGAATATATTTTCTGTTTTCTGAAGAGTGTCTTGGAACAAGTAAATAATCTGATTGAGGCATATTTTCTACATGAAATCGAGTTGGAGTTAACGCTAATTTTCTTGTTGGAACGCTTTTACTCGCTAATCTAACTTGTTTGACTGCTTCGATTCGTTGTAAAGCGCGAGGCATTTGCTTTAACTCATTTGGAGGACAATCACCCAGCCAAAGACACCATCTTTCTCGTCCATTGATAAACTCTTCAGCCCCTAACCATTTTCTAAACCATTTAGCAGATTTCGGTTCTAATTTGACAAATTCATCTTTTTCTAGAGTTGTGAATAGGTAATTACCAGCATCAATTGGTTTGTTACCGATGCCAATTTCAGCGACATCAGAAATAGGTTTTTGTCTTCTTTGGATTGTTGTATCTGTTCCATTTACCAAATAAGGATTAATGTTTTTTGCTTTTATTTCAAGTGGTTCACCCTTAATATTTTCATATTCAAAGAGACGCTTTTCTGGAATATCAAAGTTGGCAAACCCAATGATGATGCAATAAACAGCCGCATTTCCTTTTGCTTCATTAGACCATTTGAAAGTTCTATGAGCAAAATGAATTTTCATATTGTAAGTATTAAACAAAATATTCCATAGAATCCCAACTTGCTCACCCTGAGAAATTGAATTAGTGCTGACAAAAGCTACCTTGATACTTGAGCTTTGCACAAGCTCCGAGGCTTTGACATACCAAGCTGAAACATAATCCATCACCCCAGCCCCTTTAGCATCAGCAAATATACCAAGAAGATCATCTCTTTGCGTTTCATTCATCATTTTAGAACCCACAAATGGCGGATTCCCCAAAATGAAATTCAAATTCTCTTTTACTACAACAGACTCCCAATCAATCCGCAACGAATTACCATGAACGATTTTTGCAGCTTTCTTCAGAGGCAACCGCACAAAATATTGACCAAACTCATTACTCACCTTCACATTCATTTGATGATCGATCAACCACATCGCCACCTCCGCCACCCGCACCGCAAACTCATCGTACTCAATCCCCGCAAACTGATCCACATCCACCTGAATAATCGAATTAACATCCGTCACCAACTGCCCACCCTTATTCAACTCCAACAAAATCAAAATCTCCAACTCTCGCAACTCGCGATA
>JAJAZG010000371.1 GCA_026785865.1 Pseudanabaena sp. CAN_BIN31 | reverse complement strand
TTGACCCATTGCGCGATCGCATCGATCGCCGAAAAGCTAGAACCCGCTTGCCATTTCATATCAATACCCATTGAGGTGATGTGAGTGCCTTCGAGGGTTTCTAAGCTGATGGTTTTAGGGAATTTTTGTTTAAGCAGATTGGAAAGGATGGAAATTTCATCAATGCCATCGTCAACAAATTTAACGAGTAAATTATCGACGGTCTGATAATTGGCGGCGATTAGTTGCTCGGTTTCTAGGGGGGGGGGGGTGAAATTCATTGAGGACATTTCGGGGATCGTGCCAGCGAGTTCTTTAAAAAAAGGAATCGAGCGATCGGCGCTGTAGTTGTTGTAGGCGATGTAGATATTGCCAGCGCGAGTGGGCTTATAAAGGCTATTAATTAATAGATGGATTTTGCAACCCATGCTATGTCCCATACCGAACACAGGGAAATAATCTAGAAATAACTTGCTCCGCGCTTTGCGAAATGAAGTATTCACTTCACGCGCAATCTGGCGATGGTCGAAAGTGTTATTTAAAAATGGCGTGGCAACGATCGCATATTGATTATTGGCAAGCTGCTCTAAAACGCGACCATAGGCAACATGGGGCGCAGCCGCAAAAAACGCACCACCCAAAAAGTGAATCACGCCTTTGGGCTTGGGCGGTGTCAGCACCCAATTTTCTTCGATTTGCTTCCACTCCATTGTTTTGCCACTATTTACATTTCTTTATATTATAAATTCTGAATCGCGGATTTGACAGATTATGGGATTTCACAGATTATGGGATTTTCTAAATTCTTATGGCGCAAAGCGCTGTTATTAGAAAATCCGTGTAATCCTTTAATCCGTTCAATCCGTGATTCAGAATTTATTCACGATTAGGTTTGTCAGTAGCGCGATTGAGCAGCCAAAGTGAGGCGACTAAGCCGACAAAATGGGCAAAAATAATATTAAAACTAGCCTGAATAATTTGGAAATCTAAGGGCTGAATCAGGGGATTAATACTACCTGCGACTCCGATTACAGCTTGTCCTTGTTGCGATCGCAAAGTCAGAGCGCCAATAATCGCAAAGGCTCCCAGCAAAGTCACCAACATCCCGATTAGATTAATAATTAGCCCAATTTTGATTTGAAATACGGTTTGAGTTTTAGTGGGGCGATCGGGCGATCGCAGCTTTTTCGCCATTTGGGTATAACGATAATTCCATAAAATACTTGCGCCTAATACTGCAATACCGACCCATGCAAAACTGAGTCCAGGTAGTGATGCAGGGCTACCATCTAGCCCTGTAGGTATTGCGGATTGATTAACTTTAGGAAACAAAAAAAGCTGTAATAACATCACCGATGAAACGACACATAGGACAACTTGTGTCCAAAAGGCAGTCCAGCCCCAGCGTCGAAACGATAAAACTACGCGCAATACATTGGGCGAGACATCGCTGTTATCTTCTTCTTCTTTGGCGCTTTTTAGTTCTCTGGGCATAGCTGGTTTACAACCTAACAAATAGCAAGGATATTTTACGAAAAGGGTAAAATCTAAATACTAGACTTAACATACTAATAGTCTCAGGATCAGA
Organism: Pseudanabaena sp. CAN_BIN31; assembly: GCA_026785865.1. Classification (GTDB taxonomy): domain Bacteria; phylum Cyanobacteriota; class Cyanobacteriia; order Pseudanabaenales; family Pseudanabaenaceae; genus Pseudanabaena. The sequence continues at coordinate 5,070 of JAJAZG010000371.1, read as the reverse complement.
AATTCATAATACTCATATCCTGTGGTGTGGCGAGATTTACACTAGATCCTTAATTTTAGAACTTACACTACCATAAGAAAAATAGAAATTCTGGAGTTTTTCAACGTGTTGGTAAATCAAACTGTGAATTTCTGGAGAAAATTGATGGCAGTTTTCATCACTCTCTTCATCACTACACTGCCATGCTAAGGTACCAACGCAATTTGAAATATCTTTCTTTCTACTCCCCCAAATTTTTTTATCGTTTTCGGTCGGAGCAATATTTTTATCCCACATCATGATTGAGTAACTATCTTCTGGCCAATTAAAAAAAATTTCCATCTCAATAAATGACTTTTCTAGATCAGCATCTATCCTGTAAAAACGAGATGAATCTTGATTCTCACCCTCACTAAATGCTCTCAAATTGCACTTACCATCTTTCATAGCTTGAATTATCGACTCAGAAATATAGCTTAAATCGTTTTCTAACTGGCGATAATCAAAACTTTTGTCGTTATTTTTGTCTACATTCATAAATTGAGATACTTCCTTAAACACAAAAGTCTTTGCAGTAAATAAGTAAACAATATATCAGTAATTAGTATAGAGAAAAAATTCTACGGTACATATAAGATTAACGAAATTTTATATGTACCGTAATTCTAAATTAGATAAAACTAGCAGGCAGGTATAGTTTGCTTACTTGCAATATTTGGAGACATCCTCGCCTTTGTCAGCGAGATAGCATAGCGATCGGAATCGTAATCCGACTAACTGGTCATACAAAGGATTAATCTCGCACATAGCGGGAATATGCATGATTTTATGCCCAAATAAAACCACATCGCGCTCAAAGGGGCATTGAGCAGGAACGACTTTGCAGATTAGGTTTGCCAGTCGAGAATCATGAATATCCATGTGATCTAGCCATTCTTTGACAGGCTTTAACAGATTTGGGTGATGCTCAGCCTGATGAGAGTTAGCTTCTAGCTTTTGTCGTAACTCGTTGATTGGTTTTATTTCTTGGTGCAGCGCTGTGCAAAATTCTTGAATGATGCGATCTTCAGTATCTGTATATTTACCGTCAGCGAATGCCATCACCACCGCCATTCTTAAAAAGTTTTGTCCCACATCGCGATCGCTGCCTAATGCATCAGCCAACTCTTGAGCGCTAATCGGTTCAAAAGCGGCGATCGCGACTTCTTCTCCCCATTCATCACTATGGCTAATTTGATCGAATAGGGTATGCTCTTGGTTACTGTAATCATTGTCTGCAAGGGCAACACTCATGAGTCCCCGCAACCAAGCTAAAATCTGTGTTTGCGTGTAAGTCGGATGGTCTGTTTGCATAACAAGTTAGTCTACAGGTTGGTTAGATCATAGATTGATTTTTCGCGAATTGATAGTTTTACCAAGAATAATTAAACTTTGCTCGATGCCATCTAACTCGGCAATTTCTGGTAAAAATCCCCATTGCTCAAAGCCAAGCTTTTCAAATAAATGCACACTCGCAATATTGTGGGCAAATATAAAACCGACTAATTTGGAAATATCTAGTTTGGGGCAGTTTGCGATCGCGTGACTAAGCAACTTTTTGCCAAGCCCTTTACCCTGATCATGAGGAGCGACATAAATACTCACTTCCGCAGTTTTGTGATAGGCGGGGCGACCGTAGAACATTTGGAAGCTCAGCCAACCGATGATCTGCTCGTTGCGATCGCTTTGAATATCGCGATCGCCGATCGTCATTACCCAGACAGGATAGCGATCGTCATGCGATCGAAACCAAGCGCGGCGGCTCTCAACGGTGATTGGATCGAGATCGGCTGTCGCCAGACGTGTGGGGATCGCCGCATTATAAATCTCAATAATTGCAGGTAAATCTGACTCTACGGCAAGCCGAATTTGCATGTTGCTCTCTCACTCCTAATTTTATTAATTACAGCGCTTTGCGATGAAACCCAACCCAAATTTCTTATAAAAGCCACGCGAGGCGTGGCTTTTATAACGATGCCGTTTTTATTTTTTAGTTAGAGTAACGCATAGCGTCACTTTTTATTTCTAGGTTTTAGCTTATGATCTTTATATGGAACTATTTGCTGGTTTGCTGACAACAGTTTTAGGTTTAGCGGGTGCATCAGGAATTGCGATCAATAAAATCGCAACCGACTTTTTGCGCGGGCAAATTGTGCGGGCTGATGTGTTAGAGGTGCGAGTTGATAATGCGCCTAATTACCAAATTTTGTTGGGGAAAATTGATCGCATCCGTGTGGCGGGTCGTGGGGTTTATGTTTTAGAATTTTTACGAATCGATGAGATCGATCTTGAAACCGATCCGATTAGCATCGATCCTAGTGCAGTGCAATCTGGCAAGATTATTTTGCGCCGTCCGTTGCAAGCTGCCGCCAGAGTAATCTTGCGCTCTGAAGATATCAATAGGGCTTTGCGATCGCCAAACGTGCAATCTTCTTTTAAGAATCTTAGTATCGATATTAGTGGAAGTAATAAAGGCAAGCCTGAAATTTATGATCTCATCAATCCTGAAGTTACTTTTTTAGAAGGCGATCGCATCCGTCTGGAGGCAACCTTACAGGCGCAACCAACGATCGCGAGACCTACCCCCACGAAATTAGATGTGTCGGTGAATGCAGAGCTAAAAACAGTCGGTGGCACAAAATTACAAATTATCAATCCTCAAATCGCCTTAGCAGGAACACCAATACCCGATCGCATTGCCAAAGCTTTTACGGAAGGATTGAATAAGGTGTTAGATTTGCGACAATTGGAAAGTAAAGGGATCACAGCGCGAGTTCTGAAACTAGAGTTTACGGAAGGAAAAATGCAAGTGATCGGTTTTGCGAAAATGGACTCTATTCCCGATCAATAGCCGCAATCATGAGCCAAGGCTGCAATTATGCCTACTTACTTCTGCTAGAACTAGCCTGCAATAAAACTTTTTCTAACTGAGCAAAGTCAATGGAATTACTGATACATGCGTTCATTCCTGCTGCGAGGCTGGTGCGAGTAGACGATCGCTTTGTAAAGATGGCGCGATCGCAGGTCTGACTTCTTCTGGCATAATTAGGGACTGATCTTGAATTTGATCTTGCAGAGATATCAAATCCAACTCGAGGCTAAATGTACTACCCACGCCGACAGTACTAGTCACCTTGATTTCGCTTCCCATCTGTTTGGTGAGGTTTTGGCTAATCGCTAAACCTAACCCTGTGCCTTGATATTTTGTTTTCGCGTCGCCGACCTGCTCAAAGGGTAAGAAGATCTTCTCAACATCTGCGGCGGACATGCCTACACCTGTATCGATGACCGCAAATCGGATGGATTCGCAAGGATTTCCTGCTTGGTTAATGGATTGAATTTTGCTAACTGCTAACGAGATTTCGCCAGTATCGGTAAACTTGATCGCATTGCTGAGCAAGTTGAGAAGGATTTGTCTCAAGCGTTTTTCGTCTGCATAGATCGTTTTAGGCAAATCAGCCGCAAACTGAGTTGTTAAATTCAGATTTTTGGCGACTACTTTAGCCAAAACCATGCTGACAGTTACATCCAAGAACTCAGCTAAAGCGAGAAAATTTGGCTCAATCGTCATTTTTTCGGCTTCGATTCTGGTGATATCTAAAAGATCTTCAATTAAGGAAAGTAGATGGGCACCAGACTGATAAATAATTTCTAGGTATTGGCGAGATTCAGGATCTAAGGTCTCACTGTCTTGTAAAATTTGGGAAAAGCCCATAATCGAATTTAGCGGTGTCCGCAACTCATGACTCATGTTTCCCAAAAATTCGCTTTTAGCAATATTAGCGGCTTCAGAAGTAATCATCGCGGCGGACAATTTTTGATTGTTAACAGTCAGTTGTTGCTTCTGCTGGTTGCGCTCGGTGATGTCTTCGATCGCGATCAAGATCATTTGACCAGTATTTGGTTGCTCGATCTGACAAGCATTGAGCAACACCGTCCGAGTACCTATTTGCGGAAAGTTTTGGGTGATTTCATAATCTTGGACAGTAAAATCCATCAGTAAAATCTCATTTAGCAGCGATCGCAGTTTGCGAGTATCCCACGCTCCCTGATTGAGTGCAAAGATTGATTGTCGCTCAGTTTGATTAGAAGTCGTTTGGAAGACTGTATAAAAAGCATGATTGGCAGTCACCACTTCCATCTGACTATTGAGAACAATTAAAGGCTGATGTAAAGTCTCAATGATGGCGGTGGCGTAGTTGCGCTAAGCTTCTAACTCAATCGTCTTGCGTTGCAGCAAATTGATATCGATCAAGCCGACCACGACTCCATCAATGCGATTATCAGTAGTGCGGTAGGGGCGGATTTTCAGGATATACCAATCCCCATCATGATCTTGGACATTCTGCTCATAGGGAATCAGGGTATCGATTACCGATGTCATCAATGTCTGGATATTCGGAACATCAAGGTTATTTTTGATTTGGCTAAAGGGTCGCCCCACATCACTGGCAATCAGATTAAAGGCTTGCTCTGCCATTGGCGTAAATCGCCTGATTCGCAAATCGCCTGACAACATCAAAATCGGGATATTCACACTGCTGAGCAGATTTTGCATATCGTTATTAACTTCATGCAACTGGTCATTGCCAATGCGTAGTTCATCGTTAATTGTACTTAACTCTTCATTAGTGGCTTGGATTTCTTCTTTAGCAGTTTCCAGTTCCTCATTGGCACTCTGCAATTCTTCATTACTAGACAAAAGCTCTTCACCCGCTACTTTTAGGTCTTGGTTATTTGCTTCTTGCGACTCGATGATCGTTCGCAGATATTCTTTAGTTTGCGCTAACTGATGCGTGAGGCTAGCCATCTCAACATCTCTACTCGCGGCAGCATCTTTGGGGGGGGTGGCGCGTTGGTCTGTGTGAGCAGGTGCTAACAAGTACTGCTGTGGACTGCTCTCAAAAAGTACTAAAAAATATCGACTTCCATTAGTGTTTAATGGAATCACATCGACCTTAACGATTACATCTCCTTCCATCTCAATTCCATCTTTAGAACTCGAGATATTTTGCTCCTTGACTTTAGAAATCATCGATCGCAACTCTAGCC
>JAJAZG010000370.1 GCA_026785865.1 Pseudanabaena sp. CAN_BIN31 | reverse complement strand
GTTCCAAACTGTGTGGGGAGCTTACAACGCTTTGCGCTGTCATAAAACCTAGAGAAATTTTTGAAAGTGCCGCAAAGCGGCACTTTCAAAAATTTCTCTAGGTTTTTAAAGCCTCAATAGGCTGTATGACAAGATAGACCATAATAATTAGGATAAGTCTAGGTTAAGATTAGGTTAACAAAGTTAATCTTCCTTAATCGCATCTATGGATCATCAAAATAGCTTCTCCAGAAAAGTAATGTATTAAGTGTCTTTGTAATACACCGCTTTTGAGGCTTAGAACTATCCATAGTTACCCTAATTTAGAATCAATAAGAGGGAAAATTATGTCTAATGCAACCAAATGTATGTTTCCCCAATCTCGTTACTACGGTAAATTTACGCCAGAGAACTTGATGTTCAACTCTAATTTACAAGAGTTCTCTCACCGTGTCAGTATCATTTGCGCTCTAGAAACAGGCGGCAAAATTTCATCTCAGGACGCATTTTTAGAAATTACAGAGCTTTGGCAGCAGCTAGACCAATCTAAACGTGAACTTTCTACATGAAAAGAAAAGTCGGTGCAAAACACCGACTTTTCTTTTTTGGGCGATCGCGCAGACATTATGTGTGGATTTGCCAACAATTTATTTAACTATTGACGTAACTTTCCCTCTTAGTGCTAATCTTGTAAGTGGCTCGGATCTATGCGATCGCAACGCCCGAATCGTGTCAGGGTCGGAAGACAGCAGCACTAAGGGATGCTTGAGATAGGCGTAGTACCCGGGCTACTTTTTTAGATTTAGCAACGGGTTTAGGAGAGATTCATGGGTCGGGCGAAAAAAGTCGTACTTGCATACTCAGGCGGCGTTGATACATCGGTTTGTATTCCTTATCTCATGCAAGAATGGGGCGTTGAAGAAGTTATTACCCTTGCCGCAGACTTAGGACAAGGCGATGAATTAGCTCCCATCAAGCAAAAGGCTCTCGATTCAGGAGCGTCAGTCTCTCTGGTTAGAGATGTCACTAAAGAATTTGTCACAGACTATGCATTCCCTGCGATTAAAGCCAACGCGCTTTATGAAAATCGTTATCCTTTAACAACTGCTTTGGCTCGCCCTCTAATTGCCAAGATTTTGGTAGAAGCAGCAGCAGAATACGGCGCAGACGCAGTTGCCCACGGATGTACGGGTAAAGGCAATGACCAAGTAAGGTTTGACGTGTCGATCGCCGCACTTAACCCCGACATTAAAGTGCTTGCGCCTGCGCGTGAGTGGGGCATGAGCCGCGAAGAAACGATCGCCTATGGTGAGAAATTTGGGATCGCTTCACCCGTAAAGAAATCATCACCATTTAGCATTGATCGCAACTTACTCGGTCGCAGCATCGAAGCGGGCCCTCTCGAAAATGCTTGGAACGAGCCGCCCGAAGAAATTTATGCGATGACCAGAGCGATCGCCGATACCCCTGACGAACCAACCTATACTGAAATTGGTTTTGAGAAAGGGATTCCCGTCGCGATCGATGGTGTTGCACTTGAGCCTGTTGAGTTAATTACGGTATTAAATGCGATCGCTGGTACGAACGGCGTTGGACGTATCGATATGGTCGAAAATCGCTTAGTAGGGATCAAGTCTCGTGAAATCTACGAAGCTCCCGCCATGTTGGTCTTAATCCATGCTCACCGCGATCTTGAAAGTCTCGCTTTGCCTTCTGACCTTGCTCAATATAAGCGTGGTCTTGAAGATACTTACGGCAAGATGATCTATAACGGGCTTTGGTATAGTCCTCTCAAAACTGCCCTTGATGCTTTTATCGACAGCAGCCAAGAACGGGTATCGGGAACTGTTCGTATCAAGTTCCATAAGGGCAATGCGATCATCGTTGGTCGTCAGTCGGTTAATTCTCTCTACGACGAAGACTTGGCAACATACACCAGTGCTGACCAATTTGATCATAAAGCGGCTGAAGGCTTTATTTATGTCTGGGGTATGCCTATTCGTGTTTGGGCGCAGAAAAATAAATAAACCCTAAAAATAGCATTTTTACATGACTTCCAAAAACAGGAAAAGCAGAGCTTCGCGCTGCTTTTCCTGTTTTTGGTTTGCTTACAGCGCCTTGCGCTGTAAGATGGCGTAAAGTAGCAATTTTTTTCTATGACAAAAGTACCTCTATCCGATGAGCGCATTCTGTTTAAAGGTCATCCTGCGGTTATTGGTAGCGTGACAAGATTGCTGATTTCGATTTTTACCTTAGGTATCGGCGCACTCTGGTTTTGGTTGCAATCAAAAAATACCCAATATTTGATCACTTCACAACGGATTGTCATAGAAAGCGGAATTTTTTCAAAAGATATCGAAACTCTAGAAATTTATCAAGTTGATGATATTCAGTTAGAAAAGCCACTCAATCAGCGCATGATGGGTAGTGGTAATATGCTGTTACTTACCCGCGATATCTCTGCGCCGAAGTTGTTATTGGAGCGCTTACCGATTGATGTCAGAGAGCTTTACGAACAAATGCGTCCATGTATTCAGCAAGCAAGACTTCGCTTTTATGTCCGTGACGAAGAAAATCTTAGAGAATTTCTTTGAAAAATATACTGATATGGCGATCGCTATAAAACTCAAGCTAAACTAGTAAAAACGTCTTAACTAGTGCCAAGTTTAGCAAAAATGACTTCATCATCGATTTCAGTTCGTGAATTGCCGCTTTTCCCCTTACCTGAGTTGGTACTATTTCCAGGGCAATCCTTGCCGCTGCATATTTTTGAGTACCGCTATCGCATGATGATCAACACAGTGCTGGAAAGCGATCGCATGTTTGGTGTATTGATGTGGGATTCGGAGACAGGTAAACCTGCAAATATCGGCTGTGTCGCTCAAATCGTGCAATATCACCGTATGCCAGACGATCGCTTCAAGCTTTTGACCCTAGGACAGCAGCGCTTCCGCGTGTTGGAATATGTCCGCGAAAATCCCTATCGAGTCGGTTTAGTTGAATGGATTGAGGACGAACCTAGTAATGACACACCATTTTTATTAGCCACAGAAGTACGCGAGTTACTCAATGATGTGATCCGTCTATCGCAAAAGCTCACCGATCAAGAAATCGAGTTACCCAAAATCCCCCGTAGTCCGATCGAATTGTCCTATTGGGTAGCCAGCAATTTTCAAGGAGCAAGTTTAGAACAGCAATCACTACTCGAAACCTGCGATACTTCCGCTCGTTTGCGCCGTGAAGCCGAAATTTTATCTTCAACTAGAAGCCAATTAGCAGCTCGCACAGTTCTAAAAGATACTTTCAAAGAAATTTGATCGCCAGACAATAGACTTGAAATTTCAGGAGCAAGAACTGTGAAGATCGGCGTACCGAGCGAAATCAAAGATCGTGAGTATCGGGTGGGCTTGACCCCTGCGGGTGTGGCGACATTAACGGCGCGATCGCATCAAGTTTTGGTAGAGATAAATGCTGGTCTTGGTTCTGGCTTTAGCGATGAGGAGTATAGCCAAGCAGGGGCAAAAATTGTCTCGACTCCACAGGAAGTGTACGCGCAAGACATGGTAGTCAAGGTCAAAGAGCCTCTACCTGACGAATACAAATTATTGCATCCGCAATTAATTCTCTTTACCTATCTGCATCTCGCCGCCGATCGCCAATTAACCGAGGCATTAATCAAGTCAGGTGCAACCTGTATCGCCTACGAAACTGTGCAGTTAGATAATGGTCAATTGCCTTTACTCGTACCAATGAGTATCATCGCAGGACGTTTATCGGTACAGTTTGGAGCGCATTATTTAACCAAGCAACAGGGTGGCCGTGGAGTTTTACTGGGCGGTATTCCTGGGGTGAGAGCAGGGCATGTGGTAGTTCTTGGTGGCGGTGTCGTTGGCACTGAGGCAGCAAGAATGGCGATCGGATTGGGTGCAAGGGTAACAATTTTAGATGTGAATCTTAATCGTCTTGGTGAACTGGAAGCTCTATTTGGTTCACGTGTGCAATTGCTGTATAGCACAGCTAGCAATATTGCTGAGTCAGTTATGGCGGCGGATCTAGTAATCGGTGCGGTGTTAATCACAGGTAAACGCGCACCGACTTTAGTAAAACGCGAACTCGTCAAGAAAATGCGATCGCATTCTGTAATTATCGATGTGGCGGTCGATCAGGGTGGATGTATTGAAACTTTACGCCCAACTTCACATACGGCTCCTGTTTATGAAGAAGAAGGAGTATTGCATTACGGCGTACCAAATATGCCAGGGGCAGTACCTTGGACAGCGACTCAAGCCTTAGTCAATGCTACGCTTCCATATACTTGTGCCTTGGCAGATTTTGGGTTAGATGCGATAAAGCGCGATCGGGCTTTGGCAAAAGGCGTAAATATTCAGAATGGTCACATTGTCTATACTGCTGTTGCCGAGGCTTTCCCCGATTTACCGAAAATATAAATTGCTATAGCTACTCCCTTCCCATTGAAAGAGTAGCGCCGCAACGCTCCGCGCCGCAACCCTAATCTTTGGGTTTTAATGCAGGTGAAAATAGCTATATATCCAAAATAAAACAAGGTGAGAAAATCTCACCTTGTTAAAAAATGTATTAAATTTTCTATATCCTTGAATTCAACCTGTAACTATACTTCAGCTAGAACTTCTTCAACCGCAACTTCATCAGCTACGACTTCTTCTTCTGCTACAACTTCTTCAATCGCAACTTCATCAGTTACAACCTCTTCAGGAATTTCCGCTTCTTCCATAGCATCAGGAACTTCAAACTCTTCTTCTTCCTCATCTGCTGCGACAGCAATTTCTATTGCCGCAGGAGGAGCATTGAGTTGTTCGCGATACTTCGCAGCCATTTCTTCTGCCTTAGCATAGACAAGCTGAGGATCTTTAACCATGTCACCTGGTTCAGCTTCGAGTTGCTTGGTGGAGAGCGAAATTCTGCCACGTTCAGCATCAAGATCAATGATCATTACCTTCACTTCGTCATTGACATTGAAGACGTTGTGAGGGGTTTCGATGTGTTCGTGAGAAATTTC
>JAJAZG010000369.1 GCA_026785865.1 Pseudanabaena sp. CAN_BIN31 | reverse complement strand
TCCCCATACAGACTGGGTATTCAGGACATTGCTAGCAACTGTGCATATCCCTTTGAGCGAAGTAACTAAGCAGCTTACGCCTGAGTTAATCGAACAGAAATTAGAATTATTATGCCGATCTCTATTACAAGATTTTGCGATCGTGAATCCACGCATTGCCATATCGGGGATCAATCCCCATAGTGGCGAACAGGGTCAACTAGGATGCGAAGAGCGCGACTGGTTGCAACCCTTAATTGATCGCTATCGCCAACAGCATCCTCATGTGCAACTTACCAACCCGATCCCACCCGACACGATGTGGCTCAATCCTGCGAAAGCATGGCACGATCGCCGATCAGTTGGCTATGATGCCTATCTCGCCATGTATCACGATCAGGGCTTAATTCCTGTCAAGCTTTTAGCCTTTGATCGCGCTGTGAATACGACGATTGGGCTGCCATTTGTGAGGACATCTCCCGATCACGGTACTGCCTTTGATATTGCTGGCAAAGGTATTGCCGATCCTGCTAGCACGATTGAGGCGATCGCGCTAGCGATCGAACTAGCAAAAGTCAGGCAATGGGCTTAAGCCCATTGTACGAAAAAGAGGGAGGCGACACGAAGTGTCGCCTCCCTCTTTTAAAATCAGCGCAAAGCGCCGCATCTGCTTACACAATTATTCAGGAACAACTTGGATTTTGATGGTTGCGGTGACTTCAGCATGAAGCTTGATCGACACATCAAAACTACCTGTTTGATTAATTTCAGGAATCGTAATGTCGCGGTGATCGATTTCTAACATCGACTTCGCGGTAATCAACTGAGCAACTTCGCGATCGGTCACAGTACCGAAAATCGCATTACCTTCACCGACTTTTTTCTTGATGATAAAGCCGCCAATGGTCGAGAGCGCAACCTTACGGCTTTCGGCTTCTTGACGAATTGCGATCAAACGTTGACGCTCAACTTCCTTACGTCTTTCAACTTCTTTAACTACACCAGAGGTAGCACGAATAGCTAAACCTTGAGGTATTAGGAAATTTTGAGCATAACCAGGTGCAACACCTACTAAATCGCCGACTTTACCTAATTTTGTGACATTTTTGGTCAGCATGACCTGCAAATTACTCTTTGCCATGTGCTTTTGACTCTTACTCGTTTGAAAATAGATTTACATCTATATAGAGTGCGGCGTAGTCGCCGTCCATATAATAGATATGATGAAAATTACTGCTAGCTATGGTCAAACAACGAAGTTAGAACTAATATAGATATATTAGGATTTACGGTTTTAACCAGATTTTCTAGTATAGCGAAAAAACTGACTTTGTAGACTCTACAAAAAATTTACGATGCAGCGTTGGCAGTTATCCAAAATCTCTAGTCACCTATTTGGGCGTTATGCGCCTCTTCTGATTTTATCTCTAGCAGCCATTATGCTGCCTAGTTGCATGACCAATCAGCCAGCTAAACCCTTTAGCTCTGAAGCTCTGCCAACAGAAGCGATCGCCGAAATTAGTGAAATTCGCAGTTTTCCTGTCCGCGTTAAATATATCAACGCTACAGCATCAAGACCCGCGACTATTGGTGTGCCACTCAAAGTCAATGAAAGTGTTAGCACCGAGGACTCATCAACCGCACAGGTGACATTACGCAGTGGTGTAATTATCAGAATTGGCGGGAAATCAAGCTTAACTCTCAAGTCCCAAAATCAAGTTGAAGTAACATCTGGGCGTTTAGTCGCATGGGCGGCTAAAGGCAGCAAAGCCCCAGCCCAAGTTCAGACCCCCTTTGGCGAAATTTCTAGCAATGATGGCACTATATATTTAGAAATTCCAGACAAGGCGGCGGAAGACCGTCGTGTAATTGCTCTTGATGGGACTGTAACGGTCTTATTGAAAAGTACATCAGAGGTCGTGACGATCGGAAAGGGAGAGGAAATTAGCATCAAAGCCAATGGCAAGGCAACCGCACCCAAACGTCTTGACAAGGAAAGTATTAGCAAACGCATTGCCAATAATGCGCTGATTTTTGGATTTAGTAACCAGTTAGCAAGCTTGCCGCAAATCACTGCTGAGTTTGGGGTGACGGGATCATTCAAAGACGCTAATACGATTGAATTTCGTCGTTCTGACTTGCCCAAGCTTAGCGAAAATAAGCCCGCTAATAAAGTAACTTATAGCTCGGATGCGGCAAATAGCGATCGCAACGAGCAGCGTGAACAACCAGTTGAACGCAACCGTGAATATCCAACAGCCGAGAAGACTTGGGAACCCGCAGCTACAAATACAACAAAATCGAGCAGTCCTGCTCCTGACGAATCGTTACCGCCAAGCGTGAACGAACCTCCTGTAACCGCCAATCCTGTGGCAACGCCTATAGAACCGCCACCCCAACAACCCGCCCCACTAGAGCCACCGCCGCAGCCAGTGCAACCTGAAATATCTGCACCTACTTCCCCCATAGCCCCAAAAACAAAACCTTAATACTCCCTTCCCAGTAGCGCAAGCGTCTCGCTTGCATTGTGATGACGCAGGCAGGATGCCCGCGCTACTGGATTTAAGCTGATGTGCATTTAAGTTGAAAGATGATTTTCCCGCGCTTCGCGCGGCACAATCATCTTCTGGTTTTTGATCTGCATTTTAAATGCAGATCAGCTTATATGGGGATATTCTTTTCAAGAAATCACCTGATCTTTCGCTGGCATGATTAATTTTTTTTAGGGTAACTAAAAAAATCAAAATTGACTGATAGCGAATCAATAATGCTAAGATTGAAAATCTTGACTATTCTTTCCTAAGCAAAAAACAAGCTAAATGGATTGTGTTGCAAGTATGGGTCTTAGGAACTAGGACTCTTGCCTGTGGAGGGACGATAAGACTACTTATCTTTTTGGAGATAAAAGCACATCCCCGTGAAGCAGGAAGCCGCATACTCGCTTTTTGCCAGATGAGGTAGTTCACATAGGCTCAATTTTTAACAGGGTATAACGGTTTAAAATGGCTAAGCGCCGCAATCAGAAAAAAGAAAAAGCTCTTCGTAACCAAGCGTATGCGCGTAAGTTTCGTAAGCGTACTCCCATGGGTCGCTTTGGACGTAGAAGACCAATGGGCAGCTATAACGATCCTGAAGATTCTGAATCCAATGGAGCTGCGGATACTGGTGCAGCCGATACTGGTGCTGCTGATACTGGAAGCGGTAAGTTCTAGACTTAATACTGGCGATCTCATCCCAGTATTCTACAGATCATGAACACAAGTTTTGCCCTTGCCTTACATACAACGACGACCAAATTAGAGCTTGCGATCGCCAAGATTGATTCCAATTCTGGTCGCAATTCTTATATCATCCACAAACAGCAGTCATGGGAACTAGGCAGAGAATTATCTGTGCAGTTACATGACTGCTTAACTATGTTTGTGGGTGATCTTAAATGGACTGATTTTGCTTTTTTAGCGATCGCCACAGGTATCGGTAGTTTTACAGGAACAAGAATTGGTATTGTCGTAGCCAAAACGCTCGGCGAACAGCTAGATATTCCTGTATACGGAATTGACTGCGATGCGATCATCGCCAGAGCGCAACAATCTGAGCCAAATTTATCTCTCAGCGAAAGTCTATTAGCGATCGCCTACGATTTATGGCAAGTGGGAACTTATTCTAATTGGCAAGCTGTTTTACCAATTTACGAACAATGAGTTAAGTAAACCAAAGCCCAAAAAGATGTGACGCACGCTGCGCGCGCGTCACATCTTTTTGGGCTTTTAGCACAAGGGGCGCGATGAGTCCCTTCTGTTGTTTAGTAATGCAAAGTGTTAGAATTATGGCACTCAAGGCAGATAAAAGTTCAAATTTCTCAACTAGCGCTCAATCGCGAAAATTAGAAGAAGCCACTTTATTACTTAAGTAAAACCCACCTAAGACGGTAGTTATCCCCAGCTTGACCTATGCTTCAAGACGCGATCGCCATTCGTCATTATCAAAAAATTACGGACTCCTTAGTCGAAATGTCTGAACGTGGTTATCGTTCTACAGATGAGATGAGGCTTTTTTTAGACGGTTACTTATCGGCTCTGCGCTTTACTGATGCTGTAGAAGCCCATCATATCCACCGCCTCGAAGAAGAAGTAATCCGATTTTTATATGACTCTTCTAACTTTGCATCTCCTTACGAATTTGAGATGGAGGTTGACAGAGGTGAAAGATAAACGCTGTGCCGAATACCTGCGGTAATAGGAGTTTGAAAGCGCTCTTGTTTGAGCGTTTGCAACCCTTGATCTTCACAAAAAATATCGAGCTGCTCGCTTTCTTCGGGTAGCCATTGGCCACGATAAAGGATAGCTGTGCCGCTTCTTTTGAGAAAAGGCAGCGCGTAATTGGCGCAAATATCTGGCTTACCCACAGCCCGAACGACTGCTAAATCGTACTTCTTTTTAAACTGATTCGATTTATTAATATCTTCACCACGTCCCCATTGAGCGATCGCATTAGTTAACTGCAAAGCTTGAATTGTTTCTTCGACAAAGGCAACCTTTTTTTGCTTGCTATCGATTAGAGTAACTTGCCACGATGGTCGGGCGATCGCGATCGGTAAGCCTGGAAAGCCTGCCCCTGTCCCAATATCAATCACCTTAATATTTTCATGATCCCAAAAAGCGAATACGCCGCGCAACGAATCCCATAAATGTTTTTCCCAAAAATCATCAGGAGCAGTAATCCGCGTCAAATTTTGCTTGCTATTGCCATCTAGGACTAGTTCGTACAGCTTTTCAAATTGTGCGAGTTGGTCATCGTTCGGTGACCAATTAAGTGTAGATTGCCAATGCTCGAATAAGTGGGAAAAGTGGGGCATAAAAAATATGGAGTAGAGATCGCGCAAAGCGCACTCTCTACTTTACTAGCGATCGCTATATCTACCATTGGATATTTGTAGAATGTTGACATTAGGGGATAAAATTAAAATTATTAAGATTCATGTAGCAATACTAAGCAGTCAAAGAAAAAATTCTTTTCGTAATGAGTTTTCTGAATTTGCCCCATGCTGCTGAGTTTAGCAAAAAAATATAAAAATTAACAAGGCAAAAAACCAATGACTGAACAACCTACCAAAGCCCGCACAGCATTTACTAAAGACGATCGCGGCATCTTAAATAACTGGGCGATCGAGCCTAAAATGTATGTCGAGCAAGGTGAAGGACGCTTTGGATTTACAGAATATGCCGAATTAATCAATGGACGTTTAGCAATGTTAGGATTTGTCGGTCTCATCGTCATTGAGATTGTAACTGGCAAAGGATTTTTGCAAATTATCGGTTAAGCAAACAGACGTTAAATAAATAGGTAAGCTGATGTGCCTTTAAGTTGCAAGATGATTGTGCCGCGCGAAGCGCGGCACAATCATCTTCTGGTTCTTGATATGCATTTTAAATGCTGATCAGCTTAGGATACTCTTGTGTCCCACCTCTATTTGTTTTAGGAAAGAAAAATCATGTCAACATCTCAAGATCCGATCCAGTTTTTGACGTTGGAAGAGGCTCATGCGATCAACGGCGCAATGCTTTCGACGATGGAAAAATTTATGACCCGTATCACGATTTCATCGATGCGGATAGTTATTAGAATTGCTCAAGATTTGCGTATTCATGCGGAAGAGTTGGAAGTTGGCGAGATCGTGCAGTGGATTGAGCAGGATTCGCAAATTCGTAAAGAAGAAGGCGAAAGTGCTGCATTTTTAAAATGGTCTTCTCCCCATCCCGATCTAGATTTTGCGGATACTCGACAGGATGAAGTTACACCCGCAAATCTTTCTAGCCATGAGAAATTTCTCACTCGTATGGTGATTTCGGCGATGTCGGCATTAGTGGCGATCGCTAATGATTACGATATTCATATTGAGGACTTGACGGTAGAGCAAGTAATTTCTTGGATTGAAGGTGATGCTAAGGTCAAGCATGAGCAAGGGGATGAGGCAGCTTTCTTGTCTTGGTAAACTAGTCAAAATTGTCTCACCTATAAAACAAGCTAAAATCGCTAAGTGTATAGTTGAAAAATACAAGTTAATTGCTCCTGCAATTTAGGTAACAAGATCATGAAACTTTATGTAAAAAAGCTAACAAACAACTTAAGTCAAGAATATTCAAAAAGACCAGCTTCATTAGGTTTTAATAAATTTAGAAATCGAACATCTTCAATCCGCAAGACTATCGATGAAGATTCGAGCATAACAAAAAACTTTCTTGATTTTTTATGGCATGACTCAAATAACAACCCAGAAAATCTAGTCCCTTACACAAATGAAATGAGTGCCAGAATTTCCGCGCTGACTGAGGGAGTAGACGTAGGTTGATAGAAATTAATGGATGGAAAATTTATTTCCACAAAATCTTTAATAAACAGCTTCAAGAGCTTGTAGTAAGTTCAATTAAATTTAAAGAAAAAGACACGCCAAAGCAATACAAAGAAAGATTTAAACCCAAATTACTAAAAGTATTAC
>JAJAZG010000368.1 GCA_026785865.1 Pseudanabaena sp. CAN_BIN31 | reverse complement strand
GTTAGAGACATTTATTAAAGGAACTCCATAATCAAGACGCAGGATAAGATTGCGAATTGGTTGATAGGTAGCACCTAAGCCCATCCCGATTAATGACTGCGGTGACGAATTTGTGCCTGAAGAACTCCAAACCGTGCCACCTTCGATAAAGGGTAACAGCTTTATAATAGATGCTCCTTCGCTATCTCGCACCACAGGAAATTGCAACTCGACCGAAGCCTGAATTCCGCTATCGCCTGTAAGTTGATTTTGGCGATAGCCGCGCACAGACTGAGGACCCCCAATACTAAATCGATTGAGAGATAGCAACGGATTGGCTGCAAATTGCATGTTTAGTCGAAAGAAAGCCAAGGTATCTCTATCTGTACCCAGTCTCTGGACTCTCAAAACTTGACCGAGCCAATAGAAAAATCTACCATCAGGTGAACCATCGTCGCGAATCGTTGCTCCCAAAACATTTAAGCCAAGATTGAAAGTAGAGCGCAAAGCCCAAGCTCCATTTGGATCGCGGTTTAAATAATCTTGGCTCAATCGTAAAACTCGCGCCTGCGATCGCCCATCATCAAATTTAAAATTCTGGAAATTAAATGAACGCCCGCCAAAAAAAGAACTACTATTCTCAAAGGCTGTACTGACACCAATGGCAAACTCTTCACGAGGCGATCGCACTAAAGGCTGGCGGTAAGCTAGCTCATAGGTTTGCGAATCCGTGAGAATATTTAAGGTATCGAAAGGTGACTCAGTTACGGGATTTTGACCTGCGGAAAAATTAAAGCCTAGGGTTCCACCTTGAGGATTAATCGGGTACAAATAATTAAATTGATAGACATCTGCACTGCCAGATCGCGTATATCCTGCAAATACTGAGTCCCCAACGCCTGTAGCGTTAAGCTCTTGCAGATTCACTCCAGCCCGATAGATTCCTGTGGAGACATTGCCATAACTATCAACAAAAGGACGGATACTAAGAGACTGTGCTTCGGTAAATGTAATTTGCAAAACACTTTGATTTTCTTGGCTACCTGTGGTTAAATTTGCCCTAATGTCACTGATTAACGGATCGGAGCGCAATAACTGGAGCGTGTCTTCTAGGCTAGTAAAGTTGAGAGGTGTGGCGGCGGCTTGCAAAACGCGATCGCGGATATAGTTATCGCTTAACCTGCCTGATACATCTCCCGCACGTTTTACCTCAACGCTCTCTAAAGCACCCTCACGCACCTGAATTGTGACCACGCCATCTTTAATATCCTGCGGCGCAAGCACAGCACGAGAGGTAATGTAGTTGCGATCTTGATAGATTTGAGTAATTTTGTCGGCAACTTCTTGCAGTTGATTGAATGTAACCGATTTGTTTTCTAGTGGTGCTATTAATAACTTGACTTCTGATGTTGTGAGAATTGTACTTCCCACGACATTAATACGCTTGATTGGGATCAAGACTTCATTTTGAGGTGTTTGTGCTGGCGAACTTGTGGGAGGATTTGATTCGGGAGCTTTTGGAGGGGATACTTGAGAAAGATTGAGGATTGGACTCGTCGGTTTTACTGGCAGCTTTGGTGCTAGAGGTTTTGGTGGGCTGTTTAATGGGGAAGATGTGGAGGGAACTTGGGCATCGCTAGGCAATGCATTTAAACCGAGCATTAAGCTTGGGATCACGGCAATCAGCATCTTCATACTGATCTTGATTACTTCTAGATTTTGACTCACACTCTTACCTTAAATTGCTAATTTGTACAAATTTTGTAAACTATCCATTCTGCATGAAAGCAAACTCAAGTTTTTTGCAAAAAATCTGGGTTTACTTTCGTCAAGAAGCGCTGTAACTCACAGCCAATTGCCCACCAAAATAAAAGATGACCAAAAGAACGGATGCCTGAGATCGATATTTTCACTACCCTTTGGCAAAGCGATCGCCGCTAAGCCATCAACTCCAACAATTTGATTATTCTCAATCTTGACTTTTCCTTTTAACAAATCGAGTTGCGCTTGCCTTAAAGCTGTAGCCTTGCTAAGGGCGTTAGGAAAAGCTTTATAAAAGCTAATCATCAAAGGCGCTGTCCCCACATCTGAAACTTTCCATAGAGACGCAAGAATGCTTCTAGCGCCTGACTCTACCGCCAAACCACTAATACCAAGATTGTTGCCAACCGCCGTTTCGCAAGCACTTAAGGTCAACATATCGATGACAGGTTGATCGAATCTCAGTTTTGGAATTTGATCCGATCGCAGCTTACTATCCCAAAACTGAATATATGAATCCTTAGCCCGATCTTGTAGAAACTGACCATGGGTTCCTAAATGAAGAATCCCATAAGTTGATTTACTCCGTTGCTCTTGGAGATTGCTGACCGTAAAATCTTGATTCAAAAATGTAGTCCCAGAAAGAACCTGTGTGCCAATTGTTCTAATCTCAACTTCAACAGATGGTAAGGCACTCAAGCCTTCTCTCGCCTCTGTCAAACCCATTGCTAAAACTCGCGTATTTTTGCGATCGCGATCTTCTAGTCTAGTCACCCGTAATGCAGGAATATTTGCGGAAGCATAGCGTTCTATTAGAAACTGCTTACCATCATAAAGCGCGGCAGGAGGAATCACTCGTAAGCCAGAGTCCATTACAAATACTACAGTTTCAATCTTCATCACTTGAAGTTGAGCATCAATCGGACGCATCATCCAGTCTTAAAGCTTTTTAGACTGTACCAAATAATCTTGCGAATCTGGATCGAGAAGGTTGGCTCTATATTCCATCAAGACGTTAATAATTTCATCCTCATTGGCGTAGTTAGTATAGCGATGAAATGGTTTGCCCAGTTCTTTGGGAGGAATGACAAGAATTTCAATGCGATCGTTCAACATGATCGGATAAATTAGTGCAGAAATACTCCCAGATCGCTTTGAGGCATCGCTTAGTAGCTCTTGGGCTTGATCTATGCTTAATACAGGAGGCTTAAGATCATCTCCCAAGAAAATCCCTAGCTCAGAGACATAAGCTTTTTCGATCGCATCAAAAGCTTTTGGCAAGTTATCTTCTTTTAAGAAGCGATCGACCTCTTTTTTCATTATCTCCCTAATTTCTAGTAGAGCTGTCGTATCTGTATTCTTGGCAACTAATTTACCAATAGGCACTGGCAGTGTAGATACAGTATCAACAGTAAATACAGTATCTACTGTTGATACTGTATTTACTAATGGAGGAGAAATGATGGGACTAGTGGGGGGCGCGTAGGGAAAAACGATGACATTGCCCTGTGTAAAAGTGCTGTTGCCAACGGGAAAGATTGTGCCGAGGGCTAAGGTGGAAGAGCCTGTGGTGATGATACCTGCAGTTCCGTTAATACTAGAGTCGCCAATGGTGAATGGGTTAATTCCACCATGTCGAATCGAAATCTGACCGCCCGTATTACCACTGTTACTAGCCGAACAGATGCTAGCCCTCGCGCAGGTAGCAAATGGACTAGAAACCAAACCAAGTAACCTAATATTGCCACCTGTTGAAATAGCTGTAAAGTTACCACCCTGAGTAGATCCCGCCGTATTCGCAGAGTTTAGAACAATGTCGCCTATGGATTTAATATCTACATTGCCACCATTTCCAGTAGTTCCAGTTGCAAAAGATGACAACGAGCCAATATTAACTGAGGTTGGAGTCCGAGTGCTACCGATAAGAATATCTCCTCCATTACCGATACCAGAACTAGAGATAATTCCATTAGTAACAGCAAGCGAGCCAGTTGTATCGATAGAGATTCTTCCAGAATTCCCAGAAGGAGCAGTGGAGTTGATCCCATTTATAGCAGTACTAGCAATACCTCCATTCCCTGCAACAAGCTCAATAAATCCGCCACTAGTGCTGAGAACTTGTCCGCCCAAAGATATGCCATTACCAGCCGTAAATATAATATTGCCAGTTGTAAATGAACCTAATGCGGTAGTAGAAGGGATTTGGATATCACCGTTAGTAGCTGTTAGGGTAAGTGTACCTGCAAGAGTTGTCAATTGCGAACCATTAACATTTATGTTATTGGTAGCCGTAGCAGTGAAGTTCCCACCCCCAAGAACATTAATTGCAGCATTGATCACAATATTATTGTCTGCGATCAATGTCAGAGAAGTATTAGGGGTAGTACCACCACTCCAAGAAAGATCATTATTGACTGTGATTGTTCCACCCAGAGGTGCGGTAAATGTTGATGCTGTTGAAATTGTGACATTGGACGAAGTAAGTAGACTAAGCAATGTGAAAGCTGAAATATCAGCAACACTCGCGCTAGGAACAAATATTCCTCCCACAAAAGCTCCACCAGAGGTAAACGTAGACGAAGAGATTGTGATGTCGGTAGGATCGAGCAAGAGGCTGCCAGTAACGCCTTTGGGTGCTAACGTATTCACCTGACCGCGAAAATCAAGATTTTGCTTGCCAGATACTTCCACAAAGCCGCCGTCACCTGAAATATCGCCGCCCTTAGCAGAGATAGCACCCAAAAAGCGCGTAAAATCATCTGCCCAAACAATCACCTTACCGCCATTACCAGCAAATAAGCCGTCAGCTAAAATGCTAGAACTCGGACTTACATAAGCCTGTAAAGCATTAGGTGCGATACCTTTACCCTGCAAATCACCACCAATTAAAACCGTACCGCCGCCTGTCTTACCTGAAGCGTTAATTTGAGCATTTACCAAGCCAACCTGATTCCCAAATATGCCAACATTTCCACCCTTTGCTACATCTGAAGATACATCAACTAATCCTGATACGATCGCCATCCCATTTGTCACAGTAATATCAGTGAGCGCAGGATTTACGACTAGTGCCAATGAGCCATCGGCTTTGATAACCACGCGATCGGCTTGAGGAACTTTACCTGCAAGTAGCTCTGCTAGTTTGGGTAATTCCATAATTTTGCCATTCCATTGCGTAGGGACAGCATTGCTTGTCACTTGTAATCCTAAAATCGCATCAGGCGATCGCAACTCAACTTGGCTATTTCCTACAACAGCAGTTAAGGCCACATTCCCACTAGGAGCGGTTAATGTGCCTGTATTGATAATGCTTCCACTAGTAAATGTAATGGTTTTGCCAGTATCTACCGCTAAATTACCTTGATTGATAATGCTCGCAGGTTGAGCGATCGCAAAATGAATCGTTTTCGGATCGCCACTAGGAAAGCTAAGTGAATTTTTGTCAACCTGAAAAGTGCCACTATCAAAGCCTAAACCTGTTCCTGTTGTCGCATGAAAGGAGCCGCCAATATCTAAACGGGCATTTTGTCCAAAGACAATTCCATTAGGATTCATCAAATAAAGATTAGCATTAGGAAAAGCTTGGCGACTTTCAATCGTGCCTAAAATCGCGGAAGGATTATCACCTGTAACGCGATTAATAATGTTGCGAACGTCAGCGCCATTTACGGCAGAGTTGCCAGTGTTAAAGATCACGCCCGACTGCGGAACGTTAAATTGATTAAAGCTGTTGTAAAGATTGCCACCGTTGACAGTGCCTGCTCCAATTGGGGCGATCGCGTTGCCATTTACTTGAGTCGCCGTAGTACCATCAGGTGAAATCTGGGCTTCAGTAGGTTGGATAACGCTTAAGAAAGCGATCGTTGACAAGAGCAGACAATATCTATTTCTCATTCTTGTTTAATCTCGCATTAGCTTACATTAAAAGGCTACTCGAAGTAGATCGGCAACTTAAATTACCATAGAGTCACCTAAACAGTAAAGGATTTTAACTCAGCAATTTTCATTAGAAAAAACTTCATATAAGTGCGTAAGTTTAATTAAATAAAAAGCCCAAGAAGATGTGGGGGGGCCCGGGGGGGGGGGCGCACCAGAGGTGGGGGTTGTTTTTTTTTTTAATAAAGCGAAAAAGTGTAGTTTTTTTTTTTATATATAGTGGTGTTAAAAAATTTATTTTTTTTTGGGTTCTATTAT
>JAJAZG010000367.1 GCA_026785865.1 Pseudanabaena sp. CAN_BIN31 | reverse complement strand
GCAAAATATTATCGATTAAGCGTGTATTTCCAATTCGAGCCGCGATCGCCAGCATCAACTCTGATTCAGATCTAATTTGATTGCATGGTTGTAAGGTCTTGGCATCGACTAACTCAATATACTCTAGGTTAATTGCAGGTAGCTTGGCTAAATAATTTCGCGCCGCTTCGATAATTTGGGAAGGGGAACACAATTTGTAACAAAGAAAAAATTGCTGTTCAGATTGCAGCAAGCCTTGATGGATATGCGCTGCCAAAACGCGATCGCGTGCTGATAAATACTGATTGCGAGAACTGTAAGCCAATCCGCTAGATTCCCGTACGGTCGGACAGCCAATAATTTCGACAGGTAAATTTAAATCATGTACCAATTGCCGAATAATCGCCAGTTGTTGACCATCTTTACTACCAAAGTATGCGTGATTAGGTTGCACAGCATTCAAGAGCTTAGTCACGATTGTAGCTACACCTTGAAAATGACCAATCCGCGATCGCCCACACAAAATGTTAGTCATTTCGGGTGGCGGTATCACTTGGGTTACCTTGGCGCTATCTACGCCCATTTCTACGACACTGGGCGCAAAAATTGCGTCAACTCCCGCATTCTCACAAATCTGGCGATCGCTTTCTAATGTGCGTGGATACTGATCAAAATCTTCACCTGCACCAAATTGCAAAGGATTAACAAAAATGCTGACCACCACGCAAGCATTTTCCGTCCTTGCGCGATCGATTAGGCTCAAATGTCCAATGTGCAAAGCTCCCATTGTCGGCACAAGCCCAACGGTTAATTGTCCCGACTGTTCCGATTTTTGAGCATTTAAGTAATCACGCAGAGAAGCGATCGTCGTAAATAGCTGTGTCAAGCAATCAACCTCAACGAAATCACCATAGAAAGCATAACAAAAAGCCAAAAAAAGATGGGGAGCGCGAAGCGCTCCCCATCTTTTTTTGGCTTTATTTAGATAAGACTTCGAGCCTAACTGGTGCGACTCCAGAAGCGATTAAACCAATCACATTGGCGGCGGCTGTGGAAATATCGATTACGCGACCATGAGCATAGGGACCGCGATCGTTGATGCGTACTACAACTGACTGACCGTTATCCATGTTTACGACCCGTACTAAAGTGCCAAAAGGCAAACTAGGATGGGCGGCTGTTAAGTCACTAGCGTTAAATACTTCACCACTAGCACTGTAATTGCCATCAAAGCCAGGTCCGTACCATGAAGCCATGCCAGACATTACGCCAACGATGCGATTATTTAAAGCTGGTTTAAAGGAAGAATTGGCGGCAAATTTAGATTTTGGGGAGTTACTAACTTCAGACAAAGGCTTAGCGCCACCAAGTAAGCGGCGGAGCAAATTTGCCGACTCTAGAACGTCTTGGGTTTGATCTTGTAAAGACTCTGGAAAAACTGCTTGACGATCAAACTTCAGTGTGGCGCGATCGCCCAAATTGATCACATAGTTGCCATTTTTCCAATTAGGAATAATCTTATTGGGGTCAAGTCCATCGCGATTAAGTTGATTAATCAATGCGGCGGCGGCTGTGGCACGTTCAATAGGGTCAGACGAGGCTAGAAGGCTCTCGGATCTATCATTTGCTGACTTCGCTGAGTTGTTAGAATTACTAGATCCAAGCTTAATACTTGTTGATGCTAGCTTAATCGATTCAGAATTCTTTTTAATTTCGCTCTTAGTCTTTGATCCGCTCAATGAGTCTTTCTGAGCATTGTCTGAGGTCAGTTTAGCTGATTCTTCAGACTCTATATAAGTAACTACAGGAATGCCTCTGACGTAGACTGTGGCAGCATTTTTGCCATTTAGTTTATGTGTATGTATAGTAGCGATCGCCTCATCTTTGGTTTTAACCAGCGACTGAGATCGCGTTTCTCCCACTTTTAGAGAATTAGACAAAAAAGTAGATGCATTAGTAGCTTGGGATTCTGATTGAAATGCCTGTTGAGCCTGTGCGCTATGGGTAGCAAGACTTGAGACGATAGCAAGAGCTACTACTGAGAGGGTGTAGTTCCAGTTCCAATTAAGCATAGGTAAAATAGAAAATGAAGATAAACAACTGATTCATCGATAAAAGCTTGGCTGAGAATAGCTTACAGACCAAATTACTAAGAGATAATTTAGTCAACTAGGAACGAAACACAAATAATTTTGTTCATATGATTGAGATTAACATGGTTATTCAAAATAGCGATACTTTAGCGGCTAAACCCTGTCTAGGTGAAGATTTGAAGCTTTCTTTCTCCTTAAAAACGTAAATTTTGCTTCTTTCTCATTAGAATTCTTTATAAAAATGGAACCTTGTGCTAATAATCACAAAAAAACCTCTATGAAAGTATGCCTTTAGGCGTAGGTATTTTTGCGCTCAAAAAAGTTTTATATGCATGACGACTCAATGCACAAGAAAATTTCGGTTTTAGTGATAATCTGTCTTGAGTTTTGTTTCTATATAAACCTTATGAAGAGGTGATCCCAGCAATAAAGCCCCAAAAATAGTAATAAGTCATGCCTTGGATAGATACTAAAATCAAATTCATGACAATCGTTTAAAGAAAATTCGATAAATATGCTCAAATCGAACTAAATCTAGATTTTCGCGTTTGAAAAAATCGTAAATGTATGGGGATAACTAAGAAGTTAAGCAAAACATTTAAAGCCAAAGTATAAGAATTTCTAATCAATCATCAGAAACTTTTTTCAGAATCTTAAAAAATTCAGGCGATTTCTTTGATATTGCCAAAAAACAAGAGGCGATACTTTTAGGATTTACGCATTAGCTACGAAAAGTAGGGGCAATTCATGAATTGCCCCTACTTTGATATCTCATTGCGCGATCGCATCATTTAACTTTCCACTCCGAAATCCTTCCAAGTCCAAAGTAATCGAAGTAAATCCATATTCACGAAAGGTTTTAGTAAGATCTTTGATCGCGACAAAGTTCATAAATTCGAGCAGGCGATCGCATGGCACTTCGATTTTGGCAGTATCCCCCATTGATCGCACACGAATATCTCCCTTCCAGCCGCGATCGCGTAAATACTGCTCAGCATTACCCACACGGTGCAATTTCTCGATTGTAATCTCTTCGCCATAGGGAAATCGCGAACTTAGGCAGGGTTGCGAAGGCTTGTCCCACCAAGGCATTCCTAAATATTGCGATAACATGCGGACTTCGAT
>JAJAZG010000366.1 GCA_026785865.1 Pseudanabaena sp. CAN_BIN31 | reverse complement strand
GCATAGGATCGATTATCATCCGATTCAGTTAAAATGTGTAGCCATCGCATGACTATAGGTAAAAAATATGAAAATCAGCTTTTCTCAAGATTCTAAAAGGTCAATCACCTATAGCTTAGACGCTTGTTACACGGGCTTTTACCTATGGTTAGGTAACTTTACTTTACGGTTAGGCGGTATCGATGTTAACGAGTCTGGTAGCTCTTACTTTTACCCTTATCTAGTACCTACATTCGCGGGGTTCGGCTTTGCCTTACCTAACTACTTTTCTTGGCATACACCCTTTGGAAAGTTCAAGAAAATAACCAATCCAAGTCAGCTAACTAAAGGTAATCACAGCCAAGAGCTTAAGGACATCGCAGCGTGACTCTAGGCAAGCATGAAATTAGTGGACTTACACTTAATCAAATAAAACCATTACCCGCTTCTGTCTTTGAAAAACTCATGATAGGCGCGGGTTATTTTAAGACTAATAGCGCACCCGCTAAAGGTGGTAGGCATTTTCTCTATTTTGAGCATTCAACCTATGAACGGGTTGAAGCTGTTTATTCACCTAACAAAAAAATGGTAATTACCGCTTATCATCCAAGTGTTTAGGTGCGTTTAGCGACTGGTTAGATCGCAACAAGCTAAGCGTGAGATTACATTTATTTGGTTTATAGCTGTCGCCACATATGTTAAGACCAAACAAAAAAGGCTGCACTTAGTGCAGCCTTTTTTATTTGAGAGCGCAATTTCTGCGCTCTCTATTGCAATTAACCGAGAACCTTACGAGCAGTTGCTACGACATTCTCAACCGTGAAGCCAAATTTTGCATAGCAAGTTGGACCTGGAGCCGAAGCGCCGAAGCTATCCATACCGATGACTTCGCCTTCAGAACCGACATACTTGTGCCAGCCAAAGGTGCTGCCAGCTTCAACGCTGACGCGCTTTTTGACAGCAACTGGAAGTACAGATTCTTTGTACTCATCGGATTGTTCGTTGTAGAGTTCCATCGAAGGCATGGAAACTACACGCACAGCCTTACCTTCCGCAGCCAAGATCGCAGCAGCATCGACTGCTAAGGCAACTTCAGAACCTGTCGCAATCAAGATCAATTCTGGATTAGCCGCATCAACGACGATGTAACCGCCTTTCTTGGTTCCTTCGATGGAAGTACCAGCCAAGTTTTTAACGCTTTGGCGAGTGAAAGCCATCAAGGATGGACGCTTACGATTGGCGATCGCTACTTGATAAGTACCAACAGTTTCCTTAGCATCAGCAGGACGCAATACCAACAGATTAGGAATTACGCGCAAAGAAGCGAGGGTTTCGACTGGTTGGTGAGTGGGACCATCTTCGCCCAACATTACGGAGTCGTGGGTCATGATGTATAGCACCCCAACTCCCGATAGTGCCGACAAACGGATTGCGCCGCGCATGTAGTCCGCAAATACGAGGAAAGTTGCACCGTAAGGAATTGTGCCGCCATGCAAGATCATGCCATTCATGATTGCGCCCATCGCATGTTCACGAACGCCAAAACGGAAGTTACGACCTTCGTAAGAACCATACTGGAAGTCTGGCAAACCTTTAACATAAGTCATGTTAGAGTGAGCCAAGTCAGCTGAACCGCCGAGAAATTCTGGCAGTACAGGAGAGAGGGCATTCAAGCAAGCTTCCGAAAGTAAACGGGTAGAGGTTTCTTTTTCGGCAACAGGCTCAAGCGCTTTTTCCCAGCCTTCAGGCAATTCGCCAGCCATGATCCGCTTGTATTCAGCAGCTTCGGTAGGATAGGCTTTTTCGTAAGCAGCAAAGCGCTGATTCCATTCAGCTTCAGCCGTAGCACCTTTGTCGATCGCTTGACGAAAACGAGCCAGAGCATCAGCAGGAACATCAAAAGGTGCATATTCCCAACCGAGGTTGGCGCGGGTTGCGACAACTTCATCAGTACCGAGTGCAGCACCGTGAACACCAGCAGTCCCTTGCTTTTTGGGAGAACCAAAACCAATGGTGGTGGTGACGACAATCAAGCTAGGTTTGTCGGTAACAGCTTTGGCTGCTTCGATCGCTTTAGCGATCGCGTCTAAATCTTCGTTACCATCATCAACATAATTAACGTGCCAGCCATAAGCTTCGTAGCGCATACCGACATTTTCAGTAAATGCTAAGTCGGTGCTGCCATCAATCGAAATGCTGTTGCTGTCATACATCATGATCAGCTTACCGAGCTTGAGGTGACCACTCAAGGAAGCTGCTTCAGAAGCAATGCCTTCCATGTTGCAGCCATCACCAAGGATTACATAGGTGTAATGATCAACAATTTTATGATCAGGTTTGTTAAAACGAGCAGCCAAATGCGCTTCCGCGATCGCTAAGCCAACACCGTTACCAACACCTTGACCGAGAGGGCCAGTAGTAACTTCTACGCCTTCGGTTTCAAAGTTTTCGGGGTGGCCGGGGGTAGGGCTGCCCCATTGACGGAAATTCTTGATGTCCTCGATCTTTACGCTGTCATAGCCTGTGAGGTGAAGCAAGGAGTATTGCAACATACAGCCATGCCCTGCGGACAACACAAAGCGATCGCGATCAACCCACTTAGGGCTTTTGGGATTAAATTTCAAAAACTGATCGAACAGCACAAAAGCCATTGGTGCTGCGCCCATCGGCAGACCGGGGTGACCAGATTTTGCTTTTTCGACCGCATCGATCGATAAAAAGCGGATGGAGTTAATGCAGAGTGTCTCAAGGGTTTGAGGTTTGGGGGGTGCAGCGACCATAGTTACAATTGTTTTAAAAATTTGTACTCAATTAGGTATATTTTCCCTTAAAACTGTCCCGTTACAATAATAAATTTTAAGATTTGGTATCATCGGACTCAATTTCCTAAGTGTTAATAAGGAGATTAAGCTCCGCTCAATTGGACATTCTATAGTATGAACATTGTTGACTTTATTTATTTCAACCCTCCTTCACACGTGCACCGCCAAAATTATTGAGTTAGTCTCTGAGTAAAGCGACATCCTGCCTGAGTTGAAGGACATTACTAGTTAGGGGCATGAGAAGGTTACAGCGCTTTGCAATGTCATAAGACCTAGATAAATTCTTAAAAGTGCCGCTTCTCGGCACTTTTAAGAATTTATCTGTACCATTTAAAGACTCAATAGGCTGTAATCATATTTGGAAGAGAACGCTGATACAATAGCCGAGATTAATTGTCCGTTCTTGATAGATTTTTATGGATGCTTTCAGTCCAATACCTCCAGAGTGGGTCGAAAAGGCTACTCATGCTAATGGGTTTTGCTGTCCTCGTTGTGGGGAATCGCCAAGTAAGGCTGAATCGGTATGGATCAACCGCCGATCGCCTGTTTATACTGAAAATCATCAGCGCAAGTGGCAAGAGTTTTATAAATGCGAATGTCAAGCAGTTTGGTGGGCTTGGAGTAATGATCGCCCACCGTCAGAATTTGGCGATCGCGCGATTTGGAACAATTATGATGATGATTTAATTTGAGCCAATGAAATCGCA
Organism: Pseudanabaena sp. CAN_BIN31; assembly: GCA_026785865.1. GTDB lineage: Bacteria > Cyanobacteriota > Cyanobacteriia > Pseudanabaenales > Pseudanabaenaceae > Pseudanabaena. Next base: position 478 of record JAJAZG010000366.1, on the reverse strand, counting down.
AGTTGCTTTAGTTTTGGCTTTATTTTTTGTCGCAGGAGCCTATGCCAGCTTTTTACCCGACTGGACAGGCTTTTATACAGTATTCGGAATCGGTTTTGGTTTGTCACTAGTAGTTCCTGCAATTTGGCGCTTAGGGCCCAAGCGTTGGGTTTATCTATTAGCAACATTAATTGCAGTTTTCGCTTGCTTTTATGTGAGATTTCGCACACCACAGCCGCAAACTGACGATATTTCTAAATATGCGCCGTTGTCTAACGTGATTGTGCGGGGAAAGGTCGTCGAAGCCCCAAGTTTGACTCGTAGCGATCGCGCTAAGTTTTTGCTAGAAGTGAAAGAGATTAATCCTTCTGGCAAGTTAAATATTAAAGATCTTAAAGAGCAGAACCCTGATACTGACAAAAAGTTTACGGCCGCATCAGGCAAGCTTTATGTAACTGTGCCATTGATCGTGGTGACAGGATTGAGAGCAGGGCAGGCG
>JAJAZG010000365.1 GCA_026785865.1 Pseudanabaena sp. CAN_BIN31 | reverse complement strand
GGATATTAATGCTGCTATCAATATTAAAAACATTGCTGTCGGGCGGACAGTGATTAAAGCTCAGCGTGTAACCGAACCAATTGGTGGTGTTGCTGAGAAGCCCGCGCTGTACGCCTAAGCGTCAGCGTCGGGAGTCGTCACGGAATGTCAAGATTAGCTGATGTTACGTGGAACGATTTTTTTCGTCGCTCGTAATTATTTGTAAAATATTAACCATGAATTATTTTCCTGCTCATCGCTATTTTGCTTACCTCACGTCACCCGCGATCGCCGCAATGCCAAATAAGCAAAACGTGGTAATTATTCAGCCGTTGGGTGCGATCGAGCAGCATGGCGCACATTTACCATTGATTGTTGATGCCGCGATTAGTATTGGTGTGTTGGCAAGGGCTTTAGAAAAATTAGAGCCTGCGATTCCTGCCTACGCTCTGCCGCCTTTGTATTACGGCAAGTCGAATGAGCATAGTACTTTTGCAGGAACGATTACAATGCGATCGCAGACAATGCTGGCGGTATTGACCGATATTGCTGAAAGTGTATATCGTGCAGGATTCCGGAAGTTAGCTTTAATGAATTCTCACGGTGGACAGCCGCAGATTTTGGAGATAGTGGCTCGCGATCTCCATGAGAAATATCCTGACTTTATGATTTTTCCCCTCTTTACTTGGCGCGTTCCCAATATCGCCAAAGATTTATTAACCGCCAAAGAATTAGAATTAGGAATCCATGGCGGTGATGCCGAAACTAGCTTGATGCTGGCGCTCTTGCCCGAACAAGTGCAAATGGATAAGGCGGTTACCGAATATCCCTATGGATTGCCTAAAAATAGTTTGCTCAGTATGGAATCGGCAAATCCCTTTGCATGGGTGATGCGCGATTTGACTCAGAGTGGCGTATTGGGTGATGCCAAAGCCGCAACTAGAGAAAAAGGTGAAAAAATCCTTGATTCTCTAGTTAATGGTTGGGTGCAATTGATTGAAGATATTTATAAATTTGAGCAACCGAGAGCTTATGGCAATCATCTCCTCTAAACCAAATCAAAGTCCTGAAGGCGATCGCCCTTCTGAAAATCCATCAGCATCAAGCCCTGAAAAAGTTGCGAGTAAGGCATCTTCTAAAAGCTCTTCTAAAAAAGCGTCTAAAAAAGAACCAACATCGCCAGAGATGCAACAGGCTCTAGATTTGTTGCAAGCAGAAGCCACACCAGAGGAGAAATTAGAAGCAGAACTTGCCAAAAACAATCCTGCCCAAGTCACGGTTGACATTAATATCCGCCCCAAAAACCTTGCTGACTATATTGGTCAAAAAGATTTAAAAGAACTGCTAAATATTGCGATCGCCGCTGCAAAATCGCGATCATCAGCCCTCGATCATCTACTGCTCTATGGCCCGCCGGGATTGGGCAAAACTTCCCTCGCTTTAATTATTGCTCAGGAAATGGGTGTGCAATGCAAAATCACCTCGGCTCCTGCCCTAGAGCGTCCCCGTGATGTGGCGGGTTTGTTGGTTTCACTACAGCAGGGAGATATTTTATTTATCGATGAAATCCATCGTTTACCCAGTGTCACCGAAGAAATTCTTTATCCAGCGATGGAAGATTATCGCCTTGACATCACGATTGGGAAGGGACAAGGGGCAAGAATTCGCAGCGTGCAATTAAATAAATTTACACTGATCGGGGCAACGACAAGGATCGGCGCTTTGTCTTCACCATTGCGCGATCGCTTCGGGTTTGTGCAGCATTTCCGCTTTTATGAACAGGATGAACTAACGCAGATTGTCTCGCGTAGTGCGAAGATTCTTGAGACTCCAATTGATGATGATGGCGCGATCGCGATCGCCACTAGAGCTAGAGGTACGCCACGCATTGCCAATCGCTTATTAAAAAGGGTGCGCGACTATGCCGAAGTTAAGGCAAAGGGCGAAAAGATTACAGGGGCGATCGCCGAATCGGCTTTGGAATTATTTAATGTCGATCCTAAAGGTTTGGATTGGATCGATCGCAAGTTGCTCACAGTATTAATTGAGAACTTCAATGGTGGTCCCGCAGGTTTAGATACATTGGCGGCGGCGACAGGTGAGGATGCCCAAACGATTGAAGAAGTTTATGAGCCATATTTATTGCAGATCGGCTATATCAATCGCACCCCACGCGGTCGGGTTGCCACGGCTGCCGCATGGAAACATTTGGGTTATTCGGTACAAACTGCGATCGCGGGTTTGCTATAAAAACTACAATGAGCTTTGACAACACCTACAAATTCCTCGCCGAAACCTTATCGAATTCCAAACCGAGCCAAACAAAAATATCCCCTTCCGCATCGAAAACATCGCCGATAAAACCACCCAAAGCAACGTCGCCACATCGACCGCTACAATATCTTGCAACAAAAATTCCTAGTTTACCTAATTTGTTTGAACAATTTCCTTAGTGGATTATTCCAAACCCACTCTCACCAGATCCCCAAAGAAAACTATAAAATATTGACTATGCAATCACTAACTTCAAAAGAGAATTTAATAACACTGATTGATAGATAAAGCATTTGCGAAAGTTGAACATCTAGAAGAAGAATTGTTTGAAGACGCAGTTGGCTACTACGATATACAGTGTTTTCTCGAATAGAAGTCATAGAAAAATGTTCTATCCAATGTCATAAACTATCAATATGATGCTTTATCTTTTGTTAGCCGTAAAAGGATTTACATTATCAAAGTCCCTTATTTCAATATTGATCGCCACAATCTTGCCATGATTACCTACTTCGACTTTCTGGCGTATCTCGTTTTGATAGATTTGATCGCCGCGTCGAGCAAATTCTTTTTTACTATAGCGAGGCTGACGGATTACCATGATTGTGATTCCTCTTTAAATCGCTACTTCTTTAAATATTAGACCTCTTTCAGAACTCAAAACGTGATACAGTTATGAGTTGGCTTGATTTAGGCTTTTCTGCTGTTTGATTGGCTCAATCTAGAACTATGACTTGGATATAGCTGAGATTAACCAAGCCCATTATTCTACTATGAAATCAGTTCTGCAAGAGGTCTAATAGTGATACGGCGGACATAAATCCCACTATCAAGCTGTACCTGTTGCTCAAAAATAGTGCCACTAGCATTTTTACCTACTTCTTGCCTTGCTGTAGTTTCTATCCATTTTAAACCAAAAAGGTTGAAAAATGGGATACACAAGTAATCTGACCGACAAAGAGTGGGAAATCATAGAACCTCTGTT
>JAJAZG010000364.1 GCA_026785865.1 Pseudanabaena sp. CAN_BIN31 | reverse complement strand
TTTCCAGTTATCTCTACCTGCACGAAACAAACGAACTAACCTGCTAGTTGGGCTTTTAAATTCCATTAACTTTTATCCTAAAAGACAACGTAGTTATTGTATGATAAAAATCACTGCAAAACTCACAAAGTCAACAGCCTACCGTCAGCCTACTCTAATTCTTTATTTACCCATCGCCTTAACTATGAAAATGCCCCCAAAGTACAAAATAGCCACAGCACCTGCTAACAAACTTTGAGTCATCGGATCGGTCGAAGGTGTTAGCACTGCACCGAGGATCACTGCCCCAAGCACAACATAGCGCCAACCCGCGAGCATTTTGGCGGAGTTGACAATCCCTGTCATTGCTAACAAGGCTTGAATCACAGGAATCTGGAAGGCTAAGCCAGTGCTGAATAAAAGTAACAATACAAACTCAAAATAGCGATCAATTGACCAAAACTGCTCAACCACATCGCCACCATAGCTGATGAAGAAATTGAGGGCGGCGGGAATCAGCAACTCATAGGCAAACACAATGCCAAGTGCAAACAAAATGCTAGAGCCAAAGACAATTGGCGCGATCGCGCGTTTTTCTTTGCGCGTGAGTCCGGGCAAGATGAAGCTAACAATTTGGTACAAAATCGCAGGGCTGGCGACTAATAAGCCACTATAGCCAGCGACTTTAATCGATACAAAAAAATATTCTCCAGGCGCAAGCTGTAAAAATTTCACGCCTTGGGCTGGGATTTCTAACAGGGCGACAATTTTATTAACAAAGGCAAAGCAGCCGATCACTCCGACAATCACGGCAACCAATGCATATAAAATCCGCGATCGAAATTCCTCAAGATGATCAAACAGTGACATCTCGACATCATCGATCGCCTCGATTTCGTCTTCGACAATTAGAGTATCAACTAATGGATCAACAATAGCGATCGCGGATTTACCTATATCCTCAATGGCTTGTGCCGACAAATCCTTTGATTGCTCAACTTCATTTACCGTCTCTAGCATGGTGTCATTACTAAAATCTGCTTATGGATTGCTTAACCCGACTACTTAACAAACTTTATCAAATAATCAGAGTATTATCGATACTATAGCAACCCAGCCAAGTTTTGGAGTTTTCAGCACCTCTCTAAATGCCCAAGTTACAAAGCTTCACCACGTCGATATAGTTCGCGAGCATAGTCTGTCCAAGTTCCTTGTCCCCAATAACGGAAGCAACTAGTTTGGACTAAAAGATTGTAAAGCAGGGCTTGCTGATAGTCCGATCGCTTCGTAGTTGCAGGATCTTGCGCCACCAATGCGTCATATTTTTCATGGAACTTAGCACTGAGTTTATTCATCGGTTCGAGTACATTCTCGTAGCCGCGCACCCAACTCATGCTATTTGTCCATGATGCGCCGTCCATATGGAATTGATGATCAGTTTTTTTAAGCTCAGTAATAGCTTGTTCTACGGCTGCGATGTTCAGATTTTGGCGATCGCCACTTGGATTAACTCGGTTCCAGACCTTATGCTGCTGCACTGCCTGAATAACTGGATAATCAAGGGAGCCAACGCCAGCCGATTCGATCATTTCTAAATATTCAGTTCCATTTAGTCCCACAACTCCCGTAGTGCCGCGACCATTATTTTTTAGTTGATCCCATACCAACGGATAATCACGCGGAAACTCATTCATCATCACACCGCCATTTTCGCCGTCGGCAATTTGCGTGACCAGCGCAGGAACAGAGATATTGCCAAGCATTTGTTTAGAGCGTCCTTTTGCCTCATGATAGGGCTGCATTTGGGCGACCAGTTTTGTATCAGAACCTTGGGTTTTGATTAGCGCCGTAATACTAATTGATTCGCCTTTGGAGTTCATGGCGACTAAACGGTTTGGCACATATTTCTGATCTTGAGTCAGCCCCGAACCATCGAGTTGTTCCACCGAATGTTCTTGCACCATGAGCCAGCGATAGCCGCATTCTTTGAGTGCTTTGATATATTCATAGAGCGCATCAGGATGATTAGGAAGATGCATTTCTGGCGGCGAGAAACCTTTAACCCGTTTCAGCGCATCAATGCCGAAGATAGAAGCAAAATGACTTTGCCATGCTTGAATCTGTAACTTAATATCAGGAATCGGTGTGGATGGAATTACGGCGTGACTCCACATCGTGCCGAGCCATTCCACATAGGGCTGATATTGGCGATCGCAAGTTATTTTTTTGAGGTTATCCAAAACATCATGGCGTTGCATCTGTTGCAAGCCCCAGAGCAAGTTGCCTGAATAGTCCAACATAATTCGAGGATTGCAACCCTGCGCGACTAATTGGGGGATAAAGTCTCCCATACGGCTATAGCACCACGCAAACACGGAAGCGTTGTGATTATCACCTTCACCTTGATGTTCAAACATATGCTGAAGGTTACAAATTAACGCTCCATTTGCACCTGCGGGAATCGTGGGCTGGTGCATGTGTAACGCACAGGCAAATGCTGAAGTAATCTCTTCGAGGCGGAGATTATTATTTAGAAATACAGGTGCATCACCCTTTACGGCGAGTTGAATTAATTCCTCATTTCCACAAATAGCAGGAAAATCAGAGGCGACAAAGCTTGAGGATGTAGTTGTAATCAAAACTTATAAAACCTCAATGAATTTATAGAGGATGTGAGGTTAGCCTAGACTAATCCCACATCTTAGTAAGTAGGCAAGCATAATTAAACCCAAAACCCAAACAGCTGTAGAGTGAAACTACCATCCGTTTCTCCCCATGCTAGCGATCGGATAGATTGGCAGCGTAGCTTTCACGTTTTATAAATGCGAAAATCAAGATGATGAATGTACAAATTCCTGCTAAATAAAGTGGATAACCATAGGAATTAGGATTAGATTCATTGACTAATAAACCTGCGATAATGGGGCCAAAAGCATTGGATATACTCAGATAAGAAGAATTAATCCCTAATATCGTTCCTTGATCTTCGGGACTAGCATTGAGAGAAATTAGGGCGCTAATCATTGGTTGGACGACGGAATTTAGTAATGAAAATAGAATACAAACAACGATGAAGTAATGGATATCTTGCCAAATCGGCATCAAAACAAAGGAAAGACTACGGATAAACAACCCCATAAACATAATCTGGACTAATTGAAAACGTTTGATTAGTTTGGAGATGCCTAGGGTTTGCATAATTACAGCTAGCACTCCAAACAAAAGAAACATCAGCGCTAGACCGTCGCTATTTTGTTTGAGAACGATCAAAAAGTAAGGCTGAAAAGCGAATGTAAAAAGTGTGAATGTAAGTCCTGTCAGAAAATTAATAATTAGTAAAATGCCGATCTTGGGTAAAAATAAGCCTGTAATCAGTTTGTCTAAACCAATATCAAATATATTTTGGGCTTTCTCGGCTTTGGTTTTAAGTGTTTCTGGCAAAAAGAAAATAGTCAAAAATAAGGCGATCGCGGCGATCGCGCTTGACACTAAAAAAGAAGCGCCGAAAGATTCGCCTAAAGGTGTATTGAGTGCGGCTTTTTGGGCAAGTAAACTAACCGCAGGGCCAATAATAAATCCCATTCCAAAGGCGGCTCCATTAATCCCAAAAGCCTTGGCGCGTTGTTCGGGAGCAGTGACATCAGAAATGACGGCTTGGGCAACTGAGGCATTGCCGCCCGTAATCCCATCAAGAAATCTCGCAAAAAACAAGACTGCGGCACTCGCGGCACTTCCTGCCATTAAATTTGCAACGACTGTCCCCGCTAAACTGATGATTAATAATGGCTTGCGTCCAAAGCGATCGCTAAGTTTGCCAATGATCGGTGTGGCAAAAAATTGCCCGATCGCAAAAATCGCGAATAGTAAACTGGTCTGAAAATCATCTAACTTAAACTGTCTGCCATATTGGTATAAAACAGGAATGATAATCGTAAAACTCAGTGAGTTAATAAAAGAAATGAGGGCAATAATCCAAAATTTACGATTCATTCTAGGGGCGATCGCGTAGAGTCCTTGTTTATCCTACCGTCCTATCACAAATTTTTAAGTCGAGAGGTCAGGCGATCGCCAAAAAAAACATCTAAAAAGGAAGGAAATAGCTAAGCTATTTCCTTCCTTTTTAGATGTTTTTCTATAATAAATTCTAAAATCCAAGAATTTGTAGCGCACGCGCAGCGTGCGCTACAAATTCTTGGATTTTTTAGAAGTTCATTTCCGCAGCTTGGACTTTTTCAAATTGCTTCTTCTTCAGTACCAACAAAATTTGGGTAACGATTACAGAAGCAAAAAATGCTAGTAACCACTGAATGCGGCGAGGATCTTGAAGGACGATTTCGCCATCTCTTTGACCAAAACCACCAACATTGGGGTTTGTCGTTAAAGGCGCACCGACTGTAACTTCACTACCAGGTTCGACGACTAGTGCAGCGCCAGCAGGAACTTTCTCAACGGCAATGCTGCCATCAGAAGTTTGAACAGAAATTTCATAACCTCCATAGATGCCTTCATCTTCATTAGGTGCGATCGGGCTAATTTGAGTAACTAGACCCGCAAAAGTGGAGTTGTACTCGTTGTTATTGCTCTTTTCGCCAGTTGGGTAAATTTGACCACGACCGCGGTTGCCACCAGCATGAACAGAATATTTCAAAAAGTGAATGTTCTTATCTTGAGCAGGATCGGGAGACAGAACAGGGAAAACAATTTCTGAATAATCATCACCAGATATAGGTCCAACTAGGACGATATTTTCTTGAGTATCGCTGTATGGTTGGTAATAGATATCCTTAGTTTTTTCCTTCATCTCTTCAGACAAACGATCCTCAGGGGCAATCTTAAAACCTTCAGGCAATACTAAAACTGCACCGACATTCAAGCTCGCTTTGCTGCCATCAGCACTTACTTGTTGTTGGGTATGGTCGTAAGGGAGTTTGACAACCGCTTCAAATACAGAGTCGGGTAGAACTGCTTGAGGTAGTTCTAATTCAATGCCTTTTTGAGCTAGGTGACAGTTAGCGCAGACGATTCTGCCAGTCGCTTCGCGAGGGTTTTTGTAAGCTTCTTGGGCATAGTAAGGATAGGCAAGAGCTGATTGGGTATTCAGCCCGAGTAGTAACGTCAAACTTGTGAGGATACATAGACTGACTCCCACAATCAAACGATGAGCGCGGAAAAAAGCTTTTTTCATATATAAATGCAAATGTGAATTAAATAGGACTTAAGAATTGACAGTCAAATTATTTTGGAGCATTAATCATTAATTAATGCTTGTAAAGTTTCTAAAAATACTTTTCTTAAGACCACCAAGGCGCTTCATTGGTGCGGAAGTCAGTTTCTGTCCATGTGCTAAATTGCACAACATCATCGGCAACTGTGGCATGGGCAAGTGCAAGAGATAGGGGGGCAGGACCACGCACAACTTTACCTTCAGCGTTGTACTGTGAGCCGTGGCAAGGACAAACAAATTTGTCTTCGGCAACATTCCAAGGCACAACACAACCAAGGTGGGTACAAACTGCGTTGAGTCCGTAGGAAGCAATTTCACTGTTGTCGGTAACAACAATGTAGGTGGGGTCGCCTTTGAGTCCTTGTGCAAGTACGCGATCGCCTACTTGATGATCGGCCAAGAATTTTGAAGCAATCACATCATTACCCAATGCATCTTTGGCAGCTACGCCACCACCACCGCCACCGCGAGAAGGAGGTACAAAATAAGCGGCAAAGGGTAAAGCCGCACCAAGGATGGTTACTGCCGCAGACCCTCCTAAAATGAGGTTCATAAATTGGCGACGACCCATGCTAGGGACATCGGCGGATGCAGAAGCTTGACTCATAAATTTGACTAAGGATTTGGTTGATAAATATTACGTTTTCTAGATCGCTTCGTATCATAATATCGACAATCTTTGGACTTCTCTCTAGTTGTTCTGCAACGAAATGTTAAGCATCATGGTTTCAGTGAATATTGTTAAGCTTAGCGTGAGTTCTGATTAAGTTGTTTTGGTTGAAAGAGAGGTTATATTGAGCTTAATCTCTCAGTAAGTTTTTATATTTCTGAGAGTTCAATTATCCCCGTATGAATCAAAAATACACTTCGCAGTTTTCTAAATATCGGATCTTAGGCTTGGTTGGCAGGGGGCAATTTGGCAAGGTTTTGTGTGCGCGGATGCGAGATACAGGCAATTTGGTTGCGCTCAAGGAACTGGAACACAAGCGATTTCCGACTAGTAAGCTTTTGCGTGAGTTACGGTTTCTGTTGACTTTACAGCATGAAAATATCGTTACTTGCATTGCCCTAATGCATCACCAAAATTACCGCTATCTAGTAATGGAGTATTGCGAAGGTGGGACATTGCGGGATCTCATGCACCACAGCAAGACTCTATCCGTACAGCAATGCTTTGATTTAATTAATGATATTTTGCTGGGTTTAGAACATGCTCATGCGGCAAATATTATTCACTGTGATATCAAGCCCGAAAATGTACTACTCAAGATTACGGCTAAGGGATGGCTTGCGAAAATTTCTGATTTTGGAATTGCCCACCTCAGCCAAGAAATTGGCGCTGATGGTAGTAATACTGGCTCGCCTGGATATATGGCTCCTGAGCGATTTTATGGTCAGTTTTCAGCAGGGTCAGATATTTACGCGGTGGGGATTATTTTGTATGAGTTGCTAATGGGTAAGCGTCCTTTTTCAGGAATGCCCACAGAATTAATGAATGCTCATCTTAATCAACGGGTAGTTATTCCTGACAGTTTGCCCCGATCGCTTGCTGCCATTATCACGCGATCGCTGGAAAAGTTACCGAAGCGCCGATACGCTTCCGCTCTTGAGATGCGGCTAGATTTAGAGGCTATTCGCTCCGAAGATTTTAGTCATGTGAAGACAGGGCTTGATGTGGGGGCTTATGCGACGATTTTCTTTGCGAAGAAATCTGAATATTTTGCTCAGAAAAACACACCTGAAAAAATTATTGGATTAGTTGGCACAGAAAAATCTCGTTTTTACAGCACTTCCAGCTTTTTATTGCACTGGCATAGTTTGGCACTAGACCAATCAGAGCAAATTGCAAAGTCTGAACATGAACTTAAGGCGATCGCCTTTGCGCGGAATACTTTATTTGCGATCACGAAGCGATCAATCTATCAGTTTGGGCAGGGAAAACCCAGATCTGTATATCATTCACCTCAAACTTCAGAGCAACCTTTTAAATGGGCAATTTCGCCCCACGGCGATTGGTTTGCCATCTGCATCGGTAAGCAATTAGAAATCCGTAATTTAGTCTATGGTCGAGTTAGGCGCTTAGAGTTTGCAACTAGAGACTTAAGCTGCATTATTGCTTTTGATCAACATCATTTATTAGCGATCGCCAATAAACCTGAAACCAATGAAAGTCGGGCGGTCGTTATTTCTCGGCGTTGCAATATTATGTATCGCTTATCCCTACCTATCCTGATCGCGTCTGGAATCACCACATTTACAGGCGGGCGCGTACTTTTGCTAGAAGCAAGTAATCATAAAAATATATTTCTGCTCGATCTCAAACCCTATCGACTGGTACGAATCCTCTTGGAATACGAAGCCTTACTAATGGTGGCTACGCCTTGGGGATATGCAATTACGGCTAATTACAATCACGATCAAACGATTTTGATCTTGTTAGATTTGCGCGGCAATAATATCAATAATTTGATTATTGATGGTGAAGTTACCGCGATCGCACCGATTGATATCAATTTATTAGCGATCGCTACTTCTGATATGTCAGGTTACAAACTATACGCAATTAATCTTAAAAAGCTAGAAATCGATCTAGTTTTTTAAACCAAAAAAGCGGCGCAATGCGCCGCTTTTTTGGTTTTACAGAGAGCCTTTCAAAAAGCTCTTTGGGTTTATGTAGCTGAAGATCGCTTGCGTCGTGAAGCTTCAGGAGACTGGATTGGCACAGACTCCTTAGAAGTTTCCATAGACTCAAACTTTATTTCTAAATTTTCATCCGCATCCTGAGACTCAAATGATTGCGGACGATTTACTCTCAAAATTACACCGCTAGAACTTGGATTAACTTTCACAATACCAGTCACAGAATCATTGATATCTTCAGGTGACGACTCAATGATTTCTGGTTCAGCAAAACCACCTGCAAAGTTATCTTCTTGCTCTGCGGAAATGTTCACATCAAAACTTGATTCAAAATTTGATTCAGTATTTGACCCCAAGCTTGATTCAGGAACCAAATCAAAGCTTAATTCTGCGATTGATCGCAGATTGCCAAGATTATTCGCAATCTTCGGCGGTTGCCCAGGCAGCGCCACTGTCACAATCACATTGCGCGGATCTTTGACTTCGCGATCGACTAAAACCAGAGGCGAAATGCCAATTAGTGAGTAAACATCCTGCTCTTCTTCAGTCATTTCCACCACAATCAACTCTGGCGGCTCAATTACCTTAGTACGAATTTCTCGCTTGTTAGGGCGATCGGGCGCATTTTCAGGAGCAACTACAGGCTCAGCCTCAATTACCGCAACTAGTTCTGGGATCGGCTCGGCGATCGCCTTAGATGGCAAAACATTAGCGGCAATAATAGGTACGGCAATATTGGGCGCAGCAATATTGGGCAAAGACAACTTAGTTGGTACGGCTCTCTCAGGAACGACTTCGCGCTCGATCCGTGGTTCAAATCGGGCTTCAACTACAGCGTCAACCCGTGGCTCGATCCGAAGTTCAACGCGAGGTTCAACCCGTGGCTCGACTCGCGATCGCACATCGATAACGGGCATAACTTTTTCTGGCTCACGCGATTCCTTGCTTAGGGCCGCCCGTTTACCGCGTCTACGCAGATTGCCCCGCTCTTGATAGCTAGGATGGTTAACTAAATTTGGCTCTAGTCCACCGCCCAAATCAGAATCACCATCTTCATACTCAGAAGTGAAATCAAGCTGATTCGACTGCTTTGACTCCCAAGCTCGCGAAGTTAAATCAACAGGCTGCCCCGCCGCTTCCCCTGGTAAATGCATCAAATGCCCCAAACCACCACAAGTAGCACAAGGGCGACCAAACAATTCATAGATACTCTGACCTTGTCGTTTGCGAGTAAGCTCAACTAGACCCAATTCTGTAAGCTGTGCAATTTGCGGACGTGATTTGTCCGCCTTCAAAGATTTATTAAAATGTTCGAGCAGTTGCAACTGATCGCGGCGAGTATCCATGTCGATGAAGTCCACCACGATTACGCCAGCAATATTTCGCAAGCGCATTTGACGCGCAACCTCTACGGCAGCTTCACAGTTTGTCCATAACACCGTCTCGCGGGAGGTTTGTGACTTAGTAAATGAGCCAGAGTTAACGTCAATTACGGTCAGTGCTTCGGTCGGCTCGATGATCACATAGCCGCCACTAGGCAGATCGACCCTAGGCTTGAGCGCTTCACGGATACCTGCATTGACTCGGAAATATTCCAAAATCGGCGTGCGCTCGCGATGATAGTCAAGCATCAAGCCATTAGGAATTTTGCCATCAGCCCAGCCCAGCAAATGCTGTTTAATCCGTCGTAAGCCATCGGCAGTGTCAGTGACGATCCGATTAACTTCAGTGCTGTATAAGTCGCGCAACACCCGCTGCACAAAATCCCGTTCGCGATCGAGCAAAGTCGGCTGGCGCGTAGTTGCCACATCTTGCTGAATGCCCTCCCACTGACGCTGCAAATTATCAAGATCCTCGATAATTTGTTCTTCAGGCATCCCATCCGCCTCAGTCCGCACCAAAATGCCCATACCCGCAGGCTTGACCAAAATGGAAAGGGCGCGAAGTCGATTCCGCTCAGCCTCACTACGAATGCGTCGAGATAGGTTTACGCCCCGACCAAAGGGCAGCAGCACTACATAACGACCTGGTAAAGAGATATTCCCAGTTAAACGTGGTCCTTTATTACCCGTTGGCTCCTTCATTACCTGCACCAGCACGCGCTGTTGCGGTACGACTAGATCGCTGATCGAACCAGACGATCGCCGCATTTTTAAGGGGCCAAGGTCGGTGATGTGAATAAAGCCATTGCGATCGCCATCGCCAATATTCACAAACGCTGCATCAATACTGGTTAAAACATTTTCGACAACGCCTAAGTAAATATCACTAACTTGGTGAGTTCCTGCGGCAACAACAATTTCTTCAATTTGATCTTCGCTAAACACAGCAGCAATTCGATACTGCTCTGCAATAATTATTTGTTTTGGCATTCAATTTCCTCAGAATTTCTTCGATTCAAGAGAGCCAGCCTAAGAACCTACCTGAAAAATATTTTTTCTAAACTTCGTATAAAAAAAATATTAAAAAATATCTTTCAAGCCCTTTATCAACAGACTCAAAAAGTCTTCGTAAGGGCTTCAAAACACAACATACCAATAACGAAAACAAGAAAAAATTTCGATCGCAACCTGTCTATATCGTCAATCAGTCACTTAGCTATGTACCGAAGCTAATAACTGATTGGCGTGTCTGCTCTGACATCACGATAATTAGACGTATTGCTTTGTATGGAAAATTGGTGGGGTTTCGTTAAAAGAATACAAGTTATTCCTTAGACTGGCGTTTATCAGACTATCTAAAAGTTGCTTACACCATTTGCCTATAGCATTCAGCCTATAGGTAAAACAGCGTACTTGATGATTCAAGTTTATGATTCTGGTGAGTAAGCTTGATCGCTTAACTAGCAGGTAGATGCGTTTCAGCTATCAGCTATGTTAAGCCTATCGCAATATTATAGCGCAGCATTGAGCGTTACAATTTCTTAATAATGTTTTAGTATTGTTAGTAGTCAAAAGCAAATTGAGGGCAAGATTCTGAGCACGCGAGTAGTTATAGTCCGTCACGGCGAAACTAATTTTAATATCCTGAGCAAAATCCAAGGACGGGGTAATTACGATCGCCCAGAATTGCAGTCTGTTTTGACCGACAAGGGTAAGCAACAAGCCAAGCTAGCAGGAAAAGCTTTGGCTAACCTAAATATTGATGTCGCCTATGCTAGCCCTCTAGTTCGCGCTCAGCATACCGCTAAACTTATTTTGTCTGAAAATTTTAATCCGCCAGAGTTAGCCGCCACTGAAGATTTATTAGAAATCGATCTCAACGAATGGGAGTCAATGCTCTCCAGTGAAGTTAAAGAAGAATTTCCAGAAAAATATCAGCTTTGGCAAAATGAGCCAGAAAAATTTCAACTAGGCGATCGCTATCCCATTCTCAATTTATTCGAGCAAGCGACGGCTTTATGGACAGAAATTTTGCCTAAGCATCAAGGTAAAACTATTTTACTGGTGGGACATAGCGGCATTAATCGCGCCCTGATTTGTTCAGCGATCGGTATCCCCGTTAGCCTTTATCACAATATTCAGCAAGTCAACTGCGCCATTAGCGTCCTTAATTTTCAAGGCGCAAGTATTGCCGATGGTGTCCAATTAGAGTCACTGAATTTGGCTAGCCATCTTGCCGATATTTCTGGTTCGCCTTTCCCACCCCTGAATAAAAATCACAATGGGGCGCGTCTATTACTAGTTCGTCATGGCGAAACCGAGTGGAATCGCCAAAAGCGTTTTCAAGGACAAATCGATGTCCCGCTTAATAATAATGGTCATGCTCAAGCCCGACGCGCTAGCGAATTTTTAGCAAAAGTTAAAATCGACAAAGCCTTTAGTAGTCCGATGTTGCGTCCAAAAGATACGGCTTTAGAAATTTTAAGCAAGCATCCCCAAATCAAACTTGAGCTATTTGATGAACTCAAGGAAATCTCTCATGGCTTATGGGAAGGCAAATTTGAGCATGAAATCGAAGCCGAATTTGCTGGTCAACTCGCTATCTGGCAAGATCAACCCGAAACTGTACAAATGCCCGAAGGCGAAAATCTGCAACAGGTTTGGGATCGTGTGGCGATCGTTTGGCAAAAAATTGTCGATTCAGTTCCCGCAGGTGAAACTGCCCTAGTCGTTGCTCATGATGCCGTCAACAAAGCGATCCTTTGTTTACTATTTGGTTTTACACCTGAACAATTTTGGGTGTTTAAGCAAGGTAATGGCGGCGTAAGTGTGATTGATTATCCTCAAGGCGCACAGGGTCGCCCGATCTTGCAGTCTGGGAATATTACTACACATTTATCTGAAGGCGTACTCGATCGCACTGCCGCAGGTGCTTTGTAGCAAGATTAAAATTCAGAAAGAAACAAGGGGGCTTAAGCCCCTTGTTCTTGAGAATAGCAATCCCAAGAGAGACGCATTTTCTGGTAACTTGGTGTAGAGGATTCATCATAATATTTTGATTTAGAATTTCGGAGTTTAAAAAAGTGACTATTTTATTCCAGCTTTTATTAGCAGCTTTTGTACTGTTTTCCTTCGTTTTAGTGATTGGCGTACCAGTTGCTTACGCATCCCCTAGTTCTTGGAATCAAACAAAGCCCCTTTTATTTCTCGGTTCCCTTATTTGGCTAGCATTCGTAATTGTCATTGGCATTTTGAATGCCTTTGTAGCTTAGTTGTATTAGGAGGAGCGCATAGCGTTTCTCCTAACCATTTGTGACTTTTTATTTGTGACTTTAAATTAACTTTATGACCGTTTTTTCAGGCAGCTTTGTCAATACTGATAGTTTGCGCTTTGCGATCGTGGTGGCTCGATATAATGACCTGATCGTCGGCAAACTCCTCCAAGGATGTCAAGACTCACTATTACGACATGGCGTTGATGTTTCGGAGACTGGTAGCCAAGTTGATTATGCGTGGGTTCCTGGTAGTCTCGAAGTCTCAATGGTGGCGAAGGAATTAGCCGTTTCAGGACGTTATGATGCAATTATTTGCTTGGGTGCGGTGATTCGT
>JAJAZG010000363.1 GCA_026785865.1 Pseudanabaena sp. CAN_BIN31 | reverse complement strand
CTATTGGGATGACCGACATTCATCCATTTCCGTCCATCCTCGCCATTGCTCAGCACTACTGCCATACCACCAGAATGTTCTTCATCGCCTAATCGCGTCCAGCCAATCGTATTGGGATGATCGAAATAGTCCAACTGCTCGCCGTAGGCATAGGTTTGGCGTACTGATAGAAACTTATCAAGTAACCATTGATGACTTTCTATCCAGATTTCATACTCATTACCATCTTTACCATAGTCCTTGTAATGTGCGCCGTAATAATCAGCATAGAAAATACATGGATATCCTTCTCGCCTTAGCAAAATCAGCGCATAGGCAAGGGGCTTAAACCAAGCTTCAACGATTGACTCTAGGGACTGTAAGGGCTGAGAATCATGGTTGTCGACTAAGGTAACGGCAAGCGTAGGCTGTACTTGCACCAACGTATTCTCAAAAATTTTGCTTAAGTCATAATCTTCACCAGCTTGACTAGCAAGATGGAAATTTAAGTGTAAAGGCGCATCAAATAAATCAACCTTGCCCTCAGTAACGGCAATAAAATTGTTTAAAGCTTCTACTTCGTAAGACCAGTATTCTCCCACCGCATAGAGATCGCGTTTTGCATGATGACGTACATGCTCTAGCCATTCCTGAAAGAAACCTGCTGATACATGTTTAACCGCATCAAATCGGAAGCCATCTACATGGGTCGTATCATAATTCCATGCGCCCCAATATTTGAGTTCTCCTTGCACCTCTGAATTCTGCATGTCAAGGTCGCAACCCATTAAATAATCAAAGTTCCCCTTCTCTTGATCAACATCTGTATCGAATGACTTGCCCTTGAGTAGATAGATGGCATCCTCACCTTCGTTATAGACGTTGTAATCGATCGCATTAAAATGCCACCAATGCCACTCCATTGTCGAATATTTGCCCTTGCGCCCCTCAAAGGTAAAGTGAGTCCAAGCTTGAATTTTTTGGTATTCACCGATCGCCTGATTGCGATTTTCAGGACTAAATGGAGTTGCTTCCATTTCTTCTTTTTGATCGGCACCAAGTTTGTGATTAAACACAACATCGGCATAGATCGTAATTCCTAGCTTATGCGCTGATTTTATAGCGTGAATGTATTCATCCTTAGTGCCATATTTTGTCCTGACTGAGCCTTTTTGATCGAACTCACCGAGGTCAAAAAAGTCATAAGCACCGTAGCCGACATCCATACCGCCACCTGTACCTTTATAAGCAGGCGGCAACCATAGAGAAGTAATTCCAATTTTTGCTAATTCTTCAACTTTCTCGGCTACCTGCTTCCACAAACTGCCATCATCTGGCATATACCAGTGAAAGTACTGCATCATTACGCCATTATGGTCAGACATGGTTTTATATCCTTTGTAAAAGAGCTAGGAAAATCATTTTAGCAAGTTTAAGTTTTCAATTTTTAAGACCCTCACCCCTAGCCCCTCTCCCCAAAGGAGAGGGGGCTGGGGGGGGTGAAGGCAGTCTTCGTTCCACTTAACATCAATAACTTATTACACTTTATGTCGTAATCCATCAATTCATACAATTCACTCAAGAAGTTAATCATGCCACCGCCAGAATTGATACATACGAGTGAATAATTTTTTACCGATCAATTAGGAGAGCAATCATGAGTTTACAAGAAAGAGCTAAAGCGGCTGCTAAAAATATTGAAGGCAAGATTGAAGAAGCCGTAGGTGACCTCACTGGCGACAGTAGCAAGCAAGCTGAAGGTCAAGCAAAGCAAGTTGAAGCCAATATTCGCAATGCGGCTGAAGACGTAAACGACAAGGCTAAAGATGTAGCTGATGCTGTAGAAGATAAGGCTAGACACGCAGCCGATGTTGTCAAAGACAAGGCTAGAGATGTCAAAAACGCTATCGACTAAATGGCATTGCTTCTATAGCTGACTATCAAAGACTTTTCGATTACTAATTTCTTGGAGACTATAAAGATGATTTCACAAATTTACCGATCATTGCTCACTATTGGATTGTCTGTATTCTTCTCATTTGCTTTAGTTTTTGGATTTAACGTTGAGAACAGTTGGGCAGCAGGTTCGTTTACGCAGCTAATTAATTTCCCTCGCACTCCGATCGCCTCAATGGAAAGGGTGAATGCAGCTACAAAGGATCTTGAAGGTAAGGCTCAAGATGCGATCGGCAATGTCACTGGCAGTCGAAAAAATCAAGTCGCTGGCAAGGCAAAACAAGTCGAAGCGAAAACTCGCAATTCGGCTGAAGACACTAAAGACAGAATGAAAACAGGTGCCAAAAACCTTGAAGGTAAAACTCAAGAGGCGATCGGCAATGTGACAGGTGATCGCGAAGATCAAGTCGCTGGTAAGGCAAAGCAAGCGGAGTCAAAGACTCGTAACTTGATAGAAAATGCGACAGACAAAGTTAAAGGCATGTTTGACTAAGCTTCTGCCCCTATGGATGATGTGAAGAGTCATCCATAGGAACCTTTAGCTTTTAATGCGGATATCTTTGAAGCAAATTTACAATACAAAATAGGTTTATTAAAAGTCATGCCTGACGAAATCGATAGAGAAATCACAACTAGAAGAGTTAATTCTGATCTCAACTCTCCTGTGAATGGATATAAAGTTTCTGAAGAACAAAGGACTAGAGTTACTAATGATGGTAGTTCTAGTGCGGTGATCGTCGGTGTTTTGATGTTCTTGGCTATAGGTGCAGGGGCAGTTTTATACTACCTGAGTAGTCGCCCAGCCCCGCCCCCGATCATAATGCCGACTCCAGTTGGCACTGTTCGAGACAACAAATCAACAATAATCGAACGAAATAACACAACTATAAGAGAAACTAGTCCAGCAACGCCCCAACCTACTCCCAGGGTTGAGATTATTAATGTTCCTGCGGCAACAGTAGCTCCTCAGCCTGTAGCGCCTGCTCCCACGATGACAGTCACAGCCCAGCCGACAGTTGCACCAGTTCCTCCTGCTCAGACGGCAACTCCAACCGCAACGCCAACGCCAACCGCAGGTGCGGGTAGGTAAGTAGGCAAAAGAAACCTTAAAGCCGAAAAAGCTTTAGCGCACGCTGCGCGTGCGCTAAAGCTTTTTCGGCTTTGGGTTTAATTATGCTTTGCTACTTACTTGAATTTTAAAACATAAATAACAGAAAATAGGGGTAGAGCAAAGCTCTACCCCTATTTTCTGTTGCAAATAAACAGCGACTCATTGAGATTGTCAGGTAAGATGTGCAAGGTGTGAAATCTGGAGAGGAATCTGGTATTTAAAAAGAATATGTTTAAAAAATGCCAAAATCACATAAATCTCAATATAATTTTTACTATTTTTATATGGCTGTGCATTGATATCTCTGGGATTATTTTCTTAACTCAATCTCAGCAAAGAGTTGAAGCTCAAACAAATATTCAGATTCGTACTGAACAATGGCAAAAAGTTGAAGAAGTGACAGGAAATGTCAGGTATCGTAATTTATATAACTATGATAATCGTCCAGCAAAAGTAGGCGATCGCTTACATTTTAATTTTCTGAAATCTTAAAAACGTCTCTCCAATCATTTCAAAACAACTAAAAATAATCCGATAATGCTTCCTCCTTTTATTGTTTTAGACCCGATCCTTGAAAATTGGTTACGCGAAGATATCGGACGAGGCGATCGCTCGACGAGTGGTTTATTCCCAGATGGTAACGCCCCCATCGGCAAGGCGGTATGGATTGCTAAGGCTGATGGTGTGATTGCAGGATTAGCGATCGCCGCCAGAGTATTTCAATTGCTAGATAGCTCGGTAAATTTTGTGGCGATCGCGCAGGATGGCAAGCCTGTTAAATCGGGCGATTTGATTGCGGAAATTACGGGTAGTCTTGCCACATTGCTCATGGGTGAGCGAGTAGCACTAAATATCGTGATGCGTCTATCAGGAATTGCGAGTTTAACCGCAGAATATGTCAAGGCGATCGCAGATACAAAAACATATCTAGTCGATACTCGCAAAACTATTCCTGGGATGCGACTGCTAGAAAAATACGCCACATTTATCGGTGGCGCGATCAATCATCGCTATGGGTTAGATGATGCGGTGATGCTGAAGGATAATCATATCGCGGCGGCGGGTGGGATTACTGAGGCGGTGCAGCGAGTACGAGGAAATATTCCATTTACAACATCCATTGAAGTAGAGACAGAATCAATCTCGCAAGTAAAGGAAGCAATTCAGT
The DNA here is from genome assembly GCA_026785865.1 of Pseudanabaena sp. CAN_BIN31. Classification (GTDB taxonomy): domain Bacteria; phylum Cyanobacteriota; class Cyanobacteriia; order Pseudanabaenales; family Pseudanabaenaceae; genus Pseudanabaena. The sequence continues at coordinate 1,085 of JAJAZG010000363.1, read as the reverse complement.
TAAATCTGGATATAATTATGCTGGATAATATGCCAGTAGAAGTTATGCGCGAGGCGATCGCGCTAATTCGTACACATAGTCCCCATACTAAAATTGAAGCTTCAGGAAATATTACAATTAACACTATTGCTCAGATCGCTGAATTAGGTGTTGATTATATTTCTACTTCGGCAATGGTGACGCGATCGCATTGGCTTGATATCAGTATGCGAATTAGCTCTTATAGCGCTTTGCGATGAAGCCAAGCCCAGATTTTTTGTAGAAGCCCCGCGAAGCGGGGCTTTTACAAAAAATCTGGGTTTGATCACAATTTGCTGTAATTTTAGAGGAAATGATGAATGGTGCATATCATTCTCTGTAGACCACCACTAATTTCAGAAAACCAATATGCAAGAAAGTATTTTCACGACTGTAATCTTACCCGTAGCTTTAGCGATGATTATGCTTGGCATGGGACTCTCTCTCAAACTTGAAGATTTCCAACGAATCACGAAATATCCTAAGGCTGCCTCGGTGGGCTTATTTAGCCAAATTATTCTATTGCCAATCATTGGTTTTACGATCACAAAAATTGTCTCAATGCCACCAACAATTGCTGTGGGACTGATGATGATCGCGATCGCGCCTGGTGGCGTATCATCGAATATGATCACCTATCTTGCAGGTGGAGATGTTGCCTTGTCTGTAACTCTAACCGTATTTAGCAGCCTGATCACCATATTTACGATTCCCTTATTTGCAAATCTGGCTCTAAATCACTTTCTTGGTCAGAGTTCTAATATCTCTTTACCGATTGGCACAACAATGGGACAAATCTTCTTGATTACGATTATCCCGATTGCGATTGGTATGTATGTAAATTATCAATTTCCCAAACTAGCGCAAAGTTTAGATAAAGTTACCACTCGTCTTGCGATCGCCTTTCTTGCTTTAATTATTTTAATTTTGGTGATTCGTGAATGGAACAAATTGCCTGAATTTATCTTGCTAGCTGGATTGGGTGTGGTTTTGCTTAATTTATCATCTATGGCGGCAGGTTTGGGAATCAGTAAATTGCTTAAACTCAATACTGCTCAACAAATTTG
>JAJAZG010000362.1 GCA_026785865.1 Pseudanabaena sp. CAN_BIN31 | reverse complement strand
CCTCGACGATCAATGGCGATCGCAAATAACTGAAATTAGCCAACTTTCTACCCAAATACCGAAACTGCCCGAACCCGAACGAGCCAGCGCCGTAGAAGTAGGCTTAGCTAAAACCGAAAGATTGATTTGGAACCTCGAAAGTCTAGCAGCCGTGAACTTGCAACGAGCCGTAGACACCCCTAAAAGTGCCAGAAAAGTCGATGAAAACGAATATAAATTCTGTCAGAAAGTCGCCAAATACAAAGATGTAGAATGGATTAAAGGGAAAGATAGCACCTATGCCTACATTGGCACTGAAGGCATCAAAACTAATACTCAAGACCCCGTTGGTTGGATGGTAGAGCAAGCCAACCAGATTTATCAAGAACATAGTCTGATAGGCGATCGCAATTACAACCGCTTCGATCATATCTTCCCCAAAGACAGCCATACACCCGCCCATACAGAATGGGCAAAGGGTATTGCCAAGAATTACAACGCTCTAATTTCCGAAGCAGCGGCAAGTCGCACCAGACTAGAACATGAAGAAGGAATTGCTCTAACCGCCACATCAGCAAAAGGTAACAAAATTGAGATTGTCAGCGTCATCAGCACCGATCCTGATGGCGAATCCCCAATCTGGGAAATGGCAAGGAAAGGAGAAAGTGTCGATATTCAGATTGCCAAGAACAAAGACTGGAAGACAGAAAAGCTCTACCCATACAAAGCATTGGCTATTATCGATAACGCTAACAAAGTCGATATAGGATTGATTTCGCCAGCTTCCATAGAAGCCTGTGGCAAAACCCTAGAAAATGGCAGGATGTTCTCCAAGCTGAAACTAGAGTTCAAACTAGGGATTGCCAGAAACGATATTGATGAAAAGTTTTCGGCAGCAGAAAAGTATTTGGAAGTATAACGAGATGCGACCGCCAAATTCTATCAACCAGCGATCGTGCATTTCTAATTTCAATGATCGCCCCTGCCACAAATAAATAGTTCACCAAAGCATTTAATTAAGACTTGCTAAAAAGATTAAAAATCTGTGATAGTTCTTGCAGATTGATGTCACGCCAATTGATTGAGACTTGACTCTCGATTATTAATTTTCCTTCAATTAAATCTAGATTTAAAACTGAGTTGTCTTCGATTTTGTGGAATAGAGCATCAATAAGCGGTACTTGATCTTTGGAAAACTCGTAATAGATGATGTCATCTTCAATTCTCATTTTTTCTGGTAATGCTTTGTTATCGATCTTACCTCCTAGTAAAGTTTTCCAAATTAAAACTAGAGGGCGATAAATTAGGGAATCAGTTTCAACATCAGGTTTACTCAGTAACTTTAATTTACCTTCGATGATGTCGCCTTTAAATAGAATCTGAACAGGGGTAAAGTGAACTTTGATAGTAATCTTTTGATGCTGGATAACAGCAGTTAAACCTTCTGTAACACTAGGATTGAGGCTAGTTAATTGGTCTACCCTTGCGATCGCCTGTTGGCAAAGTAATAGAATAGCTTTATTTTCAATTGTGAGTTGTTTTAGTTGCGTATTGAGGGAAATGTAGTCTTTAACGCGCTCCTGTAGAAAGTTGCCAAATTTGCCTAATCGACTAAGGATGTTCATTTTTGTGGTGTAGTAGAAATATAAGACTTGTTATATCATGATCGGCTAATGATCATTGTTTCTTTGCTGATAGGGGATCGATTAATTTGTAGCAAAAGTAAACTATGTAATATTCGTGATAGTGAGATGTAAATAATGGTGTAATCTAGTTGATAATTCTAGTCATATTCACACAAGCAGCCATTTCTCATGAATATAGGTACTTATAGCTCGGCTAAAGAAAAAAGCGATGAAATGGCGGCGATTTTGCGTGATATATCGTTGCTGATTGGTCAGGAACGCGATGTGTCAGTGAATCTAGAAACAGGTGGGGCTATTGTTTCGGGTCTGGGTTTTATGAGCAATGCCCATTCTTTGGCTGTTCGCGCCCAAGATATTCAGCAAGGAATCTTTAAAATTATTGTGCTTGGTGAATTTAAGCATGGCAAGAGTACACTTTTAAACGCGATGCTCGGAGGTAGAGTTCTTGCGGCTAAAGCAACTCCCTGTACTGCGATCGTTACTATGCTCGTATACGGTGACAGTAATAATGTGTCGGTATACGAATCAGGTCATGATAGCCCACGAGTAATGAGTCTCGAATCCTTTACTTCTGAGTATCAGCTTACTAGAGAAGATCAGGAAACACTCAATCAGCAAGGCTATATTGATCGTTTTCAAAATATTGACTACGCTCAAATCAACTGTCAGCATAGTTTATGTGCTAATGGTGTGCGTCTGATTGACTCGCCTGGATTAAAAGAAAGCAGTAGCCGTACAAAAGTTACACATCGATTTCTTAAACAGGCGCAAGCGATCATCTTTGTTTTGAATGCGACACAAATTATTAGCGAAGATGAGCGTCAGTTTATTGCGGAGACTCTAGGGAAAGGACGTTTGACAAATGTGTTTTTCGTAGTCAATAAAATCAACATGGTGGATGAGTTTGAAGTTGATGACATCAAAAAATATGTCAAATTAGGGCTTGAGGATTGCTTCATAGATAAAGAAGGGCATTTTGATCAAAATCTTTAT
>JAJAZG010000361.1 GCA_026785865.1 Pseudanabaena sp. CAN_BIN31 | reverse complement strand
TCTCAGCGCTGAAGCGACTGAGATTCCAAGAATCACTTCTTAGATTTTCTGCTTCTTAGCAACAGCCCTTTAGAGAAATCTCTATCAGGTCTTATGTTCGCTCCACAGACTAACCCCGCAAGCCCTGCGGTTTTTAAAAGTTATTTTGTTTACTAAAAGCTTGGTTATCGCTCATAGTCTTAGCATTCTAACACAAAGCCGTCCTAAAACGACAATTATATGAATCAATCAAAAAGACTAAAGGGAATAAATTCCCTCGTTCGCTTACCTCTCAGCGCTGAAGCGACTGAGTTTCCCGCGTATCGTGTGATCCTATGACGAGATTAGGGCAGTGCTAACGACAACACTAGAAGCTGCCTTAAAAAAGAGACCTTTGAACATGACAGATGAACCCTTGATTTGTCTATAGAGACGCGATTAATTTTTATACAACCCAAGGTTACACAAGTATTCAAGGCACTTTATTAACGATAGGGAAAGCTTTGATTAATTAATAGTTATCTAAAAGTTAAGATTGTATTAAGTATTTCTTCAAAAATAGATAAAAGCTATTGTCAGTATTGATTAGTTAATCCACACTCAGAGAAGGCTTTGATCGCGAAACGCGATGCGATCAAATCTCCTATGGGCTAGGGGGGTGAGGGCAGCTTTTCTGTCTGCGTAAAGATATCGAAACACTTTTGGGCTGAATACTTTAAAAAATTGATCGCTGTCCTTCAGGGCTGACACCAATAATCGTAAGTTGGCAATCTAAGACTGAGAAGCCATATTTATCAGCGACTTTTTTGCTGATTGTGAGGATTTGATCATTTTTGAACTCGATAACACGGTTAGTTTTTACGCAAACTAAATGATGATGGTGATGGGGTTTAGGCTGATTAATTTCGTAATGTTTATGATCTTCGGTGAGTTCTAATTCGCGCAAAATCCCCATTCGCGCCATCATTTTTACAGTCCGATAAATTGTCGAAAGACTAATATTTTCGCCTTGTGCTTTTAGGCGATCGCACAAATCTTCAGCGCTGAGATGCTCGCCTTCGGGTAATGTCTGAAATGTACTTAGAATCACCTCACGCTGCGGTGTCATGCGACAACCCTTTGAGTTGAGTTCAGCCTTGAGGGATTCAGGAGAATAGGTCGGCTCCGCAGATGTCATAGCATTATCAATAACGATGGCTTCTTGAGAATAGCATAAAAGGAATATTCACCCAAACCCGAAGAGTAAGGGCGGCGCAACGCGTCGCCCTTACTCTTCGGGTTTGAGCGTTTTAAATTATGATATGGTTACAAACCACTCTCACATAGAAGTTATTAGCCATGTCAACGTTGCCCCGTGCGATTATCCATCGTAAAAAAGTCGATGCGGTTCAGCGTTTTCATCCTTGGATTTTTTCAGGCGCGATCGCCAAAATGCATGGTGATGTCAAGGATGGCGACTTGGTAGAAGCCTATAGTGAAGATGGTAAGTTTTTGGCGATCGGGCTGTGGGGACTGGGCAGCATCGCGGTCAAGGTGTTATCGTTTCAGCCTGTCGAGTCGATGGAGCAGTTGTTAAGCGATCGCCTGACAACTGCATTTGCCCTTAGAAATCAAATGGGATTAATTGATAATCCTGAAACAAATTGTTATCGATTGATTAATTCTGAAGGTGATGGTTTAGCAGGATTAATTATTGATATTTATGGCGGTACGGCCGTTTTGCAATGCCATTCCTTAGGGACATATCGCTATCGGATGGAAATTGCTGAAGCTCTGATGGGGATTTATGGCGATCGCTTACAAGCTGTGTACAACAAAAGTGCAGCGACACTTTCGCGTAAACCCCATAGTCAGTTTGAGGATGGTTTATTGATCGGCGAAAAATTTGCTGATGGCGGCGAGGTTTTGGAATATGGACATCGCTTTATTGTCGATTGGGAAAGAGGACAGAAAACGGGCTTTTTCTTGGATCAGCGCGAAAATCGTCGCTTGTTTGGACAATACGCGACAGGCAAAAAAGTTTTAAACACTTTCTGCTATTCGGGCGGATTTTCAGTTTATGCAGTGGCAGGTGGGGCGCGAGAAGTTCATTCGATCGATAGCTCGGTAAAGGCGATGGAATGGACGGATCGCAATATTGCTGCAAATTTTGATACGGAGAGTCAGGCAAAACATACTTCTTTCACAGGTGATGTGTTTGATTTTCTGCGGCAATGTGATGCTGATTACGATGCAATCGTGCTTGATCCCCCTGCTTTTGCAAAAAACTTGTCGGCGCGACATGCAGCGATGCAGGGTTATAAAAAGTTAAATTTACAGGCGCTTTCTAAAATAAAAAGTGGTGGTTTGTTATTTACGTTCTCCTGTTCGCAAGTTGTAAATCTGGAAAACTTTACGGGCGCAGTAACGGCGGCGGCGATCGAGTCGGGTCGGAATATCAAGGTTTTGCATCAGTTAAATCATCCTGCCGATCATCCAACAAGTATTTTTCACGCTGAAGGTGCTTATTTGAAAGGCTTAGTTTTGAGTGTTGACTAAAGCGCCGAAACGAATGAAAAAGAAGAGGCAACGCGAAGCGTTGCCTCTTCTTTTTCGGTTTTGTCAGATAATGAAAAGAAAACTTCTAGAAAAAATTGCTTTGATGTCGCTACAATGTGTTCACCTTTTTGGTGAGGATGTAAGGATATGTATAGAAAGCGTCAGAAAATGTCGGTTGTTAATATCAGCGCCATAATTTTAGCGGCTCTTGTGGGGGGGATCGTTGTGCCGATGCCAACTCAGGCTCAACAAGCAACTGTCAATCCCCAAAATCGGGCGGTGCGCGATGAAGCCGATCGCCTACTTGATCGCGGCTACGACCAACTCAAAGATGGCAAACCCCGCGAAGCGATTAAAACTTGGCTCTATGCGATCGGTTATTACCGCCGCGTTAACGATCAACCTGCGATCGCCTACACTCTGGCGCGGGTGAGCGATACCTATGAACTGATGGGTGCGGCTAATGCGGCTCAAGACTCGACTCGTCAAAGGATTCGCTATGCCAATACTTTGCAAGACAATGGCGCAAAGTTAGAAAGCTCGAATAATTTGGTCAGTTTTGAGATTGCTCAAAATAAATTAGAATCCGCCGCAAAACTGAACAAAGCCACGCTCGATCTGTCTGTGCAGAACGATCAAAGGCTGAATACGGCGATCGCCTTAAGTAACAAAGGTTTAATCGCGGCGCGTTATGGTGATCAGATGGCAGCCATCAAGCAATATTACGCAGCGATCAAACAATATCCCCTCCGCGCAGCGATCGGTGAGGGCTATACCTATGTCAATAGCGGCGATAGTTTGATGTCTTTGGATAATTACAAAGCCGCGATCGCTGACTACGGCATGGCGCTCACGATCGCCCGTCAATATCGTAATTACGAGTTGATGTCAGTGGCTAGCGATCGCCTGATTGCTGCCTATCTT
>JAJAZG010000360.1 GCA_026785865.1 Pseudanabaena sp. CAN_BIN31 | reverse complement strand
TCGAAACCATGCTCGGACAAGATTTGACAGACTACCTTTGCGGAAAGAACTCGTAGTTTACCCAATGGCGACCTCGATCTGAGTGACATAGATTTCTGAATACATTCTGGCTAGAACTTCGTTAGGGCTTGCCATTTCAAAAAATAGCTCGATCGCTTCAACTAGATTATTTCTGGCTTCCTCTACTGAGTCACCTTGACTGGCTATGTCGATTTGAGGACAGAGGGATACATAGCCATCATCTTCGCGTTCGATGATGCAGGTTAGTTGTTTGAGTTGTTTCATGGGTTAGGTCGCTTTTGTTAACTCAATCGTTTACGCGTTTATTTTACGTTGTATAAACATAAATTTTCTGTCAAAAGTAGATCGAGCTTGAGATAATCTCTCTTCGCCATATTTAACTCGCTTTCTAGATCTCGATATGTTGCCAATGTTTGACTTGTCCTTCTTCGTGACATAGCAAAATCCCAAACCATTCTAGGCGTTCAAGATTTTCAGCGATCGCATTTTTATTCTTGCCACCATTTTTAAATTGGGCGGCGATTTGTCGTTGAGATCGCGAGATTAATTTATTTACAATATGATTTACAGCTAAAATATTTACAATAAGAAATTAGGCGAAAGACTTTTGTATTTATGCATGACAAAAAATTCTGGGAAGCCTTTGTTGGCAGAACTATTGACGATAAATACAGGTTGAAAAAGCTGATAGGTTTTGGTGGTTTTGGTGGGGTATTTCAGGCGGAGATGGTTGTATTAGAGCATACATTGCAAAAACAAGTTGCCGTTAAACTAATGCATGATGGCGGTAAGGGAGGTATACAGCACTGTGAACTTAAATCTGCGCTAGATTTGCCTTCTCATGACAGCCTTATCCAGCATTTTAACTGGGGACAAGTGAGTATTGGTGATTTGCCTATACATATGCTTTATCTTGTTATGGAGCTTGGAGAATATTGTCTGGATAGCTATAGGAAAGATCAAAAAGTACTAAGTTCGGATGAGGTGAAGGAGATCGTTCTCTCTGTAGCTGAAGGTTTGTGTTATATGCATAAAAAGATACATGGTGGTAGCGAACACACTCCTCCTGAACAACTTATTCATCGAGATCTTAAGCCAGCGAATGTTATCAAACTTGGCAATAAGTGGAAAATGGCTGATTTTGGTTTCGCTAAGTCTCTAAATAAAGGCTCTGTGCAAGCTACTCTGGTTGGTGGTACAGAGCGTTATATGCCGCCAGAAATTTTTGAGAGACAGTGGATCTCGACTAAAGGTGATATATGGGCATTAGGGGTAATGATAGTTGAAATGCTTGCAGGGCATCATCCTATTAAAGATCCAATCACTAGCGTAACTATTCAAAATAAACCTATCGATCTTGATGGTGTGCCTGATAAATGGATGGAAATTGTAAATGGATGTTTGCAAAAAGATCATAAAGAAAGATGGACAGCACAACAAATTTTGGATACTATTCAAATTTGGGACAAAAAAATATCAGTTGAGGAACTTGTTAATCAGGCTCGTGAACAACAATTATATGGAGATTATAAAGCCGCAATATTCAAATATACTGAAGCAATTCAACTTAAGCCTGATTGTATAATTGCTTATGCAGGTAGAGGAAAAGCTCTTCAATCAATTAACGATGAGATTAATGCTAAGCGAGATTTAAGAAAAGCGATTAGTCTATTTCCTCTTTTAACAGTAGAAACTTATTACGGCAGAGGTATAGCCAAATCAGTACTAAATGATAAACAGGGATCGATTGAAGACTTTACTAAAGCTATCGAACTGAACCCTAAATATGCTCGTGCATATCAAGAACGGGGGAAAATATGGAAAGATTTAGGTGATACGGATAGAGCTATATCAGACTTCAATGAAGCAATTCGGGTAAATCCCGAATATGCTGAAGCTTACTATAATCTTGGTATAATGAATTCTATAAAAGGTGATGCTCAAGGAGCGATAGAAAACTATTCCAAGGCAATTATTTTTAAACCAGACTTTGCTACGGCATACAATAATCGAGCAAGTATAAAATCTAGATTAAATAAAAAGCAGTCAGCAATAGAAGATTATAGTGAGGCAATCCACTCTAAACCTGAGTATGCTCTAGCATATCTTAATCGCGGTCGTCTGTACCAATATTTAGAGAAAAAGCAAAAAGCTTTAACAGACTTGAGAGAAGCAGCGAGGTTGTATGAATTACAAGGAAAAACACGGAAATGTAAGAGATATAATGATGCCCTAATCCGTATTAAAAAACTAGGAGGCTAAAAATATTAGAGCTTTAAATACAAGCTTTGAATTTACTGCGCAAGCTGTCGCTGTGAAATAGCTAGCCGTCGTTGCTTGACTAGCTCAGGAGTAGAACGATTTTTATCATCTTGCGAACCAAAACCAAGACGAGCATAAACTTCACCCCCAATTCCCGGAACGATAATTCCTTCAGGAGTTTTCACATCATCTTCAGCTAGGTACACATAACGAAATTTGTTATAAATATCCTCAGAAAATCCTTTCTTCAAACGATCCTCAGCGCCTTGATAAATAACAGGTGCAACGATAAATATTTGTTTTGGCAATATCCTTGCGATCGTGTCAATCAAATTAGTCCGCACCACACAAGCCCCTGAAATAATCGATTTAACGATAATCAGGCTATCAACTTGAGCATCTGATGGTTCGAGATAACGCTTTAATATAGGAGCAACTTGCAGATCGGCAATGCCAAACGGCTTAAACCTTTTATTCCAGAAACAAGCAAAAGTAACCTTCGCCAGAGTGCCATCTAATCGGCTAAGAATCCCTTTCGCCAGAAAATCAGCATCTTCAGCCGTACAAGCTAGATGTGCCGAACTTGAGGTATTAACAATCTGCGATAAAACTACGCTTCCCAGACTTTCTCCTAGTTGGTACATACTTTGTCGATAGGAATCAAAGCTGCTATTTTTGTCAGCAAGAGCGTCGAGCAGCGCTTTTTCCTTCTCTCTAGCAAATTGTGTGTACTTTCTAGACACGGTTGGCGATCGCTTGATTTTTTGTAAGTATTACTTTGAGTATAGACTCTCGCAAGAATTTGTACAACCTACAGTAAATTTTCTAAATCTTCAAATGTCGTAGGGGTTATTTTCAGAATACGATTCTGTAATCTTTGGAATTCTTCACTCTCAAGACTGTAAGGATATGTACCATCCATTCCTGCTATTGGATATTCCCAATGAAAAAAGCCTCTAGAAATAGAATATGTAAATCCATGAATACCTTGTAGAATCAAGACAACTTTTGGCTCAAGAGCAAATGAATCATCTGATTTAAAAGAACGGATAAAGGAAGGTTGACAGTTTTGCGCTTTCTCAAGAACACCACGCACAGTAGTTTGAGATGTATTACTGGATACCCACGCTCCTATCAAAACTGTTGCAACACATTCGATTTTGTCTTGCGTTGGATTCTCGAAAGCCGTTAAGTAGGAAATAGCTTCTCTCAGTTCGTTATTAACTGTCAATAATTCATCAATCGTTTTTCGATAAAGAAAGAAAACTACCGAGCTATAAGCCCGAATATCCATAGGCATTTTCGCAATTAATTTTTTAGCCACATCTTCAGATGAAACAACGATTGACATTGTAGATAAGCGATTCAGCGCATTTATGTTGAGTTGAAATTGCAGCCTAAAGTCAAAGGCAATTTTGATGTTGCTATTATCAGTTCCCCATGACAGCGATTTTGACTCTTTAATTTGGAAGTGCTGCAAATCTGAGCCTACTCCGCGATCAATAATCAGATCATCAACAAAAGCCATAATCTGACTAAAAACACCAATTTCACCGACCTCTTGACCAATTATTTCTTTTGCTAACAATGCTATTTGATAAATGGCAAAGAAATTTTCATATGAGTTGCCCTTTTGATTAACCTCCCCTCCACGATGCTTATTCCGTAAATAGTTAATATTTTCCTCGTCGAGATTGGCTGCAAGCTGGCTGTCAGAATACATTAAGGATTACCCTAATATTTAAGAATATCTTCTAAAATAGCCCAAAATCGGACATTCTACACGCAAAGCTACAGACAATTCGCTAAAAAACTGACAGTTCATTTCCCTGTGAGCCTTTCCACCTCGTTAACAATGCTTAAATATTTGCGCGATCGCGATCATTCATACCAACTACTGAAACTTTCACAAGACTTTAGCATCATTGCAGGGTAATCGAGATCATCTTGCTAAATTAGCGATCGCCTTTTGAGTGATTATTTCATGCGATCGCGATTTCTACTGAGTTTTGCTAGACTGAGACTAGCTTAAAGGATGAATCAATGGCATGAACACGATTAGAAACGAGATAGCCCAACGTTTAGGCGTGATTCCTGATCATAAGCTGCGAGAAGTTCTTAACTTTTTAAACTATCTTGCATGGCAAACCGAAAACCCGCGCACACAAGAAGATACAGATTGGCTAGAGAGCGACCTGTCAGGTTTAGACAACTACGAACCCTACGAATGGCAAGAAGGAGAACTGCAAGAGGGGCTACCAGTTAAATTTATCGCTGAAACAGGCAAAATCGAGATTGGCGTATGATACAGCGTATTTTACAAATTGGTGATGTCGTAACAGCACATCAAGGCAGTCTGTCATCTCAGGAATATGCAGCGATCTCTAAAGCACTTAAACAAATAACAAAGCAAAATCTAATAAATTTATGCAACAAACAAAATTACCAAAATCTAAAAAGAAAAGCTTCTCAAGCTTCGATCTCCCATCTGCCTATAAACAGCTAGGCATCAAAACCCTTACACATTGGGACTTACCAACTTTAGAAATTGCTCCCAGTGCATTCTTTATCCAAAGATTAGAACGACTACATCGCAATTTTGACCTGCGGAGTTACGAAGAATCAAAAAAATTGTTGATTGATGCCTTTTGTGAAGAAGCAATGGATAGTAGCGATAAACTGAAAATATGGAAGGGCGGAAAGATAGAAAGCGATATTTTAGTTGGCAATGCTGATTATCTCATCGCGCCTAGACAGGACTATCTAGACACACCATTTTTATGTATTGTCGAAGCCAAACGAGATGACTTTGAACAGGGTTTAGCGCAATGTCTTGTGGAAATGCAAGCTTGTCAATGGCAAAATCGGCAAGTAGGCAAAGAAATTGATGTATTAGGAATCGTCACCAATGGGCAAGGCTGGATATTTTATAAACTAGCGATCGCGGGTTTAGTCTATGAAACAGGAATGTATACTTCCGATGATATGGCTAAGACATTAGGAGCTTTACATACAGTTTTCCAAGAATATGAAAATAATATGTAGTCAGCCAGCCGTGAATTTTTTCATCACAAACCACGGCAATGTCAGGAAACCGTGAATAATCTCCTCTCAAAACATAAATTGTCAGTTAATAGATATCCAACATCCCGTAGTTTATGCTTGGATAGGACATGGGGCATTACCCGCCGCATTAGGGTCAGCAAATCGGCATATTTAAGACAAGTAACCATTCAGGAATAATTCTATGCAAACAGATGTTGCTAATCAAACCAGCAATATTACGGTAGAAGACGATCGCACAGGTTTAAGTATCGAAACCCTTAAGCGAGCCTTTGCCGATAACCTATTCTATATTCAAGGCAAGCTGGCTATTCTCGCAAACTTCACCGACTACTACATGGCGTTGTCGTACACCACACGCGATCGCCTGTTACAGCGTTGGCTCCAAACCCTGAAGGTTTACCACGAACAAGACATTAAAACCGTTTATTACCTGTCTGCCGAATTTTTGATGGGGCGACATCTTGGTAATAGCTTGATCAACCTCAATCTATACGAATCGATTGAGCAAGCCGTCAAAGAGTCAGGACTAGACCTGACCGAAATATTAGAGCAAGAACCCGATCCTGGTCTGGGCAACGGCGGTCTCGGACGTTTAGCCGCCTGTTTCCTTGACTCCCTCGCTACCCTCGAAATTCCTGCGATGGGATATGGCATCCGCTACGAGTTTGGCATTTTCCACCAATCGATTCAACATGGTTGGCAGGTCGAGATCCCTGATAAATGGTTGCGCTGTGGCAACCCTTGGGAAGTTGTGCGCTACGAGTCCACCGTCCAAGTTAAATTTGGCGGACATACGGAAATTTATAACGACGATCGCGGTCATCCTCATACCCGATGGATTCCTAGCTTCACCGTTGAAGGCATCCCCCACGATACCCCCGTTCCTGGTTATCAGACTAATACTGTTAATACCCTCCGTCTCTGGAAAGCTGAAGCAGGCGAAGACTTTAACTTCCAAGCCTTTAACTCTGGTGACTATGACGGCGCTGTAGCAACCAAGATCAAATCGGAAACCATTTCCAAGGTTCTCTATCCCAACGACAACACCCCTCAAGGTCGTCAGTTGCGCCTAGAGCAGCAATTTTTCTTTGTCTCCTGCTCACTGCAAGACATCATTCGCCGCCATCTCAAAAAATATAATCGCCTTGATAATCTCCCTGACCATGCCGCCGTTCAGCTAAACGACACCCACCCCGCAATCAGCATCGCTGAAATGATGCGTTTACTCGTGGATGATTATGGACTATTCTGGGATGAAGCATGGCGGATTACTCAAAGCACTTTTGCTTATACCAACCATACCCTCATGCCTGAAGCTCTAGAAAAATGGGGCGTGCCTCTATTTGAAAGCTTGCTTCCCCGTCATTTAGAAATCATCTACGAAATCAATCATCGCTTCTTACAAGATGTGCAGACTTGGTATCCCGATGATGAAGCGTTGCTGTCGCGCCTATCGATTATCGAAGAAGGGTATGGCGAGAAAAAAGTCCGCATGGCAAACCTTGCCACTATTGGCAGTCACGCTGTTAATGGGGTCGCAGCATTGCACACCGAACTGCTCAAGCAAGATGTATTGAGCGATTTCTATAAGCTTTCACCAGAGAAGTTTAACAACAAAACTAATGGTGTCACTCCTCGGCGTTGGGTGTTATTAGCCAATCCTGCTCTATCTGCATTGATCACGGAGAAAATCGGTGATACTTGGCTGAAGCATCTGGATGAACTTCGCAAACTTGAAGCTTTTGTGGATGATAAAGATTTTCGCGATCGCTGGCGACAAATCAAGCAAGCCAACAAGCAAAAGCTTGCCGATTACATCATGACCCACAATTGCGTAGAAGTTGATGTCAACTCGATCTTTGACATTCAGGTTAAGCGGATTCACGAGTATAAGCGCCAACATCTTGACCTGCTGCACATTATTGGGCTGTACCTGCGCATCAAGCAAAATCCAGATATTCAGATGACTCCCCAAACCTTCATCTTTGGTGGCAAAGCGGCTCCTGGCTACTTCATGGCGAAGTTAATCATTAGGGCGATCAATGCCGTTGCCGATGTGGTCAATCGCGATCCTGATGTGCATGGACGGATTAAGGTTGTCTTCTTGGCGAACTTCAGTGCTTCCCTTGGTCAATTGATCTATCCTGCTGCTGACCTATCCGAGCAAATCTCTACCGCAGGTAAGGAAGCTTCTGGTACTGGCAACATGAAGTTCACGATGAACGGCTCGTTGACGATTGGTACTTTGGATGGAGCCAATATCGAAATCCGCGAAGAAGTCGGTGACGATAATTTCTTCCTCTTCGGTCTAACGGCGGCGGAAGTCGCGCAAGTCAAGTCTGAAGGCTACAATCCTCGCGACTACTACAATAGCAACGAAGAACTTCGCAATGTTCTCGATCGCCTTGCGATGGGATATTTCTCTCCTGGTGAGAAAGACTTGTTCAAGCCTCTGGTTGATTCACTCTTAGATCATGATGACTATATGCTATTGGCTGATTATCAAGCCTATTCAGATTGTCAAGCTAAGGTTGCGGATGCTTACAAAGATGTCGAGCATTGGACAACGATGAGTATTCTCAATGTGGCGCGTTCTGGGAAGTTCTCCAGCGATCGCACCATCAAGGAATACTGCGATGAGATCTGGCATGTAAAACCTGTAAAAGTGGAATTACAACCATACGATCCCGCTAAAGCAACTCTCAATATTGGTGGTTAATCGTTAGCCAAAAAGAAGAAAGGCTCGCTAAGCGAGCCTTTCTTCTTTTTGGCAAGATTCTAAATTAATTATTAAGACTGACTTATATATGAGATTGACAATTAATTAAAAGCCTATTAGGGTTATATCTATATTTTTGCGTTAGATTGATTGTATTTAATCATGAGAAAGTATTTAGCTGTTGCATCATCTATTTTGGCATCGTTTGTATTTGTTGGACAAGCGATCGCATTGGATACTAATGGTTTGCTGGATAAATGCACTAGTGGTGGCGAGGCTTTTGAT
>JAJAZG010000359.1 GCA_026785865.1 Pseudanabaena sp. CAN_BIN31 | reverse complement strand
TACCTAATTAAGTTGCATAAGCACAAATAAAACCCCAAAACCCAGCGGCGGCGCTGCGCGCCGCCTCTCTCTTTTGGGTTTTATATCCTAACAAGACTGGCGACAGCTATATCTAGATTTTGAGCCATTTCGCGGAACATATCTGGAGACACTTTACGTTAAATTTAAACGATACATTTTGTTCTTTTGACTTATTCAGTGCTTGTTTGATACTTGGTTTAAAGTTAAGCTAAATTGTTGAGCATTTTTTATGAGTATTTTCAATAAAAAATATTCGGTCAAGGTAGGGAGCGTCGACAGCTATGAATCCAGAAACTGAGTCCTTAAATACTGAAGCACTTGCCGATATTACTCAAGATATTCAGCAAAGTTGGCAACTAGAAAAAGATGCTCAGGACTTGGAATCGATGATCGCGGAATTATTAGGACGCTTAAAGGGCAAAGTTCATAACCAACTTGCGCCTGAAATTACCCGCGCCGTCATGTCGAAGCTATTTAAAGCAAATCAGCGTTTGCTCAATACGCAGGCGGATTTGCTAAATGTGGAAGGGGCGTTGCGTGAAGCAAATGAATTATTAGAACAACGCATTGAACAGCGCACGCTTCAATTGCAAGAAACGATCAAACGCTTACAAAATGAAGCCGCCGATCGCCAGCAAGCAGAAATGTTGCTACGAGAAAGTCAGCAACGTTTTTCGGCGATCGCCGATAATGTGCCAGGAGTAGTCTATCGTGCGGTGTTACATCCCGATGGTGCAGTCTCGATGCCCTATATTAGTCCGCGTACTCAAGAAATTTTTGGTATATCTGTCGAAGAGATTACTGAGCATCTGGAATGGGTATTTGATATGGTTCATCCTGAAGACCGCGCCGAACTGAATGAAATCGTGCGAAAATCTGCGGAAGCGGTGATGTCCTTTGAGCATGAATATCGTGTCTCTAGCTTATTCGAGAAAGTTAAATGGGTACGAATTATTTCTCAACCGCATCGACATGAAAACGGTGACATGGTTTGGGATGGTGTGATTATTGATATCAGTCATCAAAAGCAAATCGAAGAATCCCTTCGCCAAGCCGAAGAAAAATATCGCAGTATTTTTGAAAACGCGATCGAGGGCATTTTTCAAGCCACAACCGATGGCTGTTATACAAATGCCAATCCTGCGTTAGCGAGTATTTATGGATATCAAACCCCTACCGATCTACTTACTGAAGTTGCCTTAGATCCCTACCGTCTATTTACAGAACCCGATCGCTATCATGATTTTCTACGTCAAATTGAAATTAGTGGCTCAATTACTAGCTTTGAAGCTTTAGTTTATAAAGGCGATCGCAGCATCATCTGGATTTTGATTAACGCGAAAGCTAACTATGATCGGCAAGGAAACTTTATTTCCTATGAAGGACTCGTTCAAGATATTACCGAGCGGAAGCAAGTAGAACAAGCCCTCAAAGCCGAGCAAGAAAAGTCTGAAAGTTTACTACTGAATATCTTGCCAAAGGAGATCGTGCGTCAACTGAAGCTTGGTAATAATGCGATCGCCTCAAGATCAGAAAATGTCTCCATATTATTTGCAGATATCGTAGACTTCACGGCACTCTCGACTCAAGTGCCGCCCACTGAATTAGTAACAATGCTCAATGAAATTTTTTCCTCTTTTGATCTGCTTGCCGATCAGTTGGGATTAGAAAAAATCAAAACAATTGGTGATGCCTACATGGTGGTTGGCGGGTTGCCGACCCCGCGCTCTGATCATGCAGAGGCGATCGCAGAAATGGCTCTAGCCATGCAGAGATCAATTGTCAACTTTAAACGAGGAGACAACACTAATTTCCGTTTACGAATTGGGATTAACACAGGCGCAGTCGTGGCAGGTGTAATTGGCATTCGCAAATTTATTTACGATCTGTGGGGTGATGCTGTCAATGTCGCCAGTCGGATGGAATCACATGGTTTAGCAGGAGGCACTCAAGTCACGCAGGCTACCTATGACTTACTCAAGCATAAATATTCTTTCTGGCATCGCGGCAAAATATTTATCAAAGGAAGAGGTGAAATGGATACATATATGCTGCTTGATCGGAAGCCTTATATAGGCAAATAAAAAAGCTATGGCACACGCGCCATAGCTTTTTTATTTGCCTATAATATAGTCGCCTTTGATGTGGATCTTCCTAGCGATACAGGCGGCTATCCCTACGTTTGCAGTCTAGCGCCCGTAAACCATCGTTTCTATAATAGCTTCAGTAATAAATTGTAAGGTAAAAAAAATGGCTGTTAAAAAAGAAGACCCCAAGCGATCGCGCTCTCGTTTAATTGGCAATGTCCTATTGCTAATCGGTGCAGGACTACTGATTATCAATATCTTTCTACCAAATCTATTTGCTCCCGCCTTACCGCGTGTTCCCTATAGCCTATTTGTTCATGAAGTCGAAGAAGGGCATGTGGCGCGGGTATATATCGGGCAAGATCAAATCAGTTATCAATTGAAAGGTGTAACTTCTGAAATTCAGGGTGATATAATTTCCACGACTCCAATTTTTGATTTGAGCTTACCTGAGCGCCTCGAAAAAAGCGGTGTTGAGTTTGCGGCTGCACCTGTCGCCAAAAATGGCTGGTTCGGCACATTACTAAGCTGGGTAATTCCACCATTAATTTTTGTCGGGATCTTTCAACTATTTAGCCGTAACGGTGGTGGCGGCGCACAGGGCGGCTTACAAATTGGCAAGAGCAAAGCAAAGGTCTACGTTGGGGGTGAAGCCACCAAGACTATGTTTGCCGATGTCGCTGGTGTTGATGAAGCGAAGCAAGAACTTCAAGAAATTGTGCAGTTCCTAAAAACTCCTGAGAAATATACCAAAATCGGTGCAAGAATTCCTAAAGGTGTATTGCTAGTTGGTCCTCCTGGTACTGGTAAAACCCTCCTAGCCAAGGCCGTCGCAGGTGAAGCAGGTGTGCCCTTCTTCAGTATCTCTGGTTCTGAATTTGTGGAACTCTTTGTTGGTGTCGGCTCTTCGCGAGTAAGAGATTTGTTTGAGCAAGCCAAAAAACAATCCCCCTGTATCATCTTTATCGATGAACTAGATGCGATCGGTAAAGCTCGCTCTAGCGGCGGTATGTATGGCGGCAACGATGAACGCGAACAAACTCTCAACCAGTTACTCACCGAAATGGATGGCTTTGGTGTTGATGGAACCACAGTAATCGTTCTTGCCGCAACCAATCGTCCTGAAACCCTTGACCAAGCCTTACTCCGTCCAGGTCGTTTTGATCGCCAAGTATTAGTTGATCGCCCCGACAAGAGCGGACGCTTAGCAATTCTCAAAATCCATGCTGCGAAAGTCACTCTCGACAAGAGTGTTGACCTAGAGACGATCGCCACGCGCACTTCAGGTTTTGCAGGTGCAGACTTAGCCAACCTCGTCAATGAAGCCGCCCTACTCGCCGCCCGTGTCGGACGCGAAACCGTTCTACTTGAAGATTTTGCTGAAGCCGTTGAACGAGTAGTTGCTGGTTTAGAGAAGAAAAGCCGCGTTCTCAATGAGAATGAAAAACGGATTGTCGCCTATCACGAAGTTGGTCATGCTCTAGTCGGAGCGCTCAATTCTAGTAGCGGCAAAGTTGAGAAAATCTCAATCGTACCTCGCGGTATGTCTGCTCTCGGCTACACTTTACAACTACCAACGGAAGATCGCTTCTTGTTGAGCAAAGAAGAAATCGAAGCCCAAATTGCTACCCTCCTCGGTGGGCGATCGGCGGAAGAAATTATCTTCGGTAGCATTACTACAGGCGCATCCAACGATCTTCAACGTGCTACTGATCTCGCGGATAAAATGGTCACTAGCTACGGTATGAGCGAAGTTTTGGGACCCTTGGCTTACCAAAAGCAACAAAATCAATTCCTTGGCGGTATGGAAATGGCTCGCAATGTCAGCCCTGCTACTTCGGAAGCGATCGACAAAGAAATCAAAACGATTGTTGAGAATGCCCATACCAAAGCGCTAGCAATTCTCAATGCTAATCGTGGTTTGCTAGAGTCAATTTCCGAGAAATTGCTCGAAACCGAAGTAATCGAAGGTGATTTTCTCACCGACTTGCTATCTCAAGTAAAAGCAGCATAAAAACTTGCTACAGTAACCCAGATTTTTTATAAAAAATCTGGCAGTGGATGCGATTGTAATTTGCTGTAAACATAAAGAGAGAAGATGCTCAGCATCTTCTCTCTTTTGTGTTTGGGGATGTGATTGGAACAAAACTAAATCATCGTAGTCATACCTAGATAGGCATAATAAAACCCAAAACCCAGAAGCTGTAGCGCACGTGCAGCCTGCGCTACAGCTTTGGGGCTTTAAGGGTCATCATGCTTATTTACTTAGGTATGACTCCATCAGAATTTTCAGAGGCATTTATGAACGCTAAACGCATTTCAAAATTAGCAGCTATTCCATCGCTAAGTATAGTAATCAGCATAGCTGCAACCTCTTTACTAATGGCGAGTCCAAGCTCTGCGGCTTCGCGTGACCTCTCACGCACTCAATCTTCTGCGCCCCAAAATCGAGTCGCACAATTATTTCGCTCGACTTTAAGTCTACCTGTAGGACAGGCGATCGCCACTAAAATCAATCGCCAAGATACGCTCTACATCGCCAAAGGTGAAACTGTGAACGCGATTCTATTGGTTGCCCAAGACATTCCCGCAACCAATGGCACAATTTTGATTCCTGCGGGGGCAGCGATCGAAGGACAATTTCTACCTGCGGAAGGCGGTTCTAAATTTGTCGCCCAGAAGTTTACTAGTCGCGGCGCAAGTGTCAGACTTCAAGCTGAATCAACGCTGATTAATGACATCAAAGATCCCCGCGAGACTGGTGCAGGCGCAATTTTAACCGACGCTGGTATCGGTGGAGCCGCAGGTGCAGTGCTTGGCGGCGTTTTGCGTGGTAATGTCCAGATTATTGATATTCTTGGTGGAGTGGCGGCGGCTGTGTTAGTCGGAAATGTCACCGCGCCACAGGTGACGGTAATTGAACTAAATACCGTAATTAATATAGTGACTAAGCAAGC
>JAJAZG010000358.1 GCA_026785865.1 Pseudanabaena sp. CAN_BIN31 | reverse complement strand
ATGGGTGACATCGATCATGACTGGTAATTGCGATTCTTGAGCAGCTTGAGCAAGCACAACTTCGAGATTATTGGTGACAGGTATTTCTAATTCGCCAATACCAATGACTTCGCCAATATCTTCGCCGATGTGCGATCGCCCGATCGCGCCGACAAGACTCATATCTGGTGATTGGGCGATCGCTTTGATGATTTCGCGCCCCATTTTGCCCGTCGCACCAGAGACAACGACAGGAATTTGTACCTTATCGGTCATAAATTACCTTATTCATAAATTAAAAGTGGAAAGCTTATTGTTCTAAGAGCTACCCCTGTTAAGGTGCAAAAATAACCAACGTAGATCGGTTGTTTCAGCCTTCAAAAAGCTGTTTCCTTGAACTTTTGACATGAAATTTAAAGGAGACATATCCGTAGGATCGCACAAGCTCGTCGGTCACCTTAACAGGGGTAGTTCTAAGAGCTTAACTCAAAAAAAGAAGCGGCGCTTTGCGCCATTTCTTTTTTTGCAAACCTAGCAAAATTAATTGCCTAAGAAGAGTTAAAAGTTGTACTATGTTCAACTGGACTGAAAAAATAGGAGCTTAGTACTATGAGTCGCGTATGCCAACTAACAGGCAAAAAAGCCAATAATGCCGTATCAATTTCTTTCTCACACAAGCGTCATAAGCACTTACAACATGTAAACTTACAAGACAAAAGAATTTGGTGGGCTGAAGGAAAGCGTTTTGTAAAGTTTCAAATTTCCACCAAAGCAATCAAGACTTTGCAAAAGAAAGGACTGGCTGCATTTGCTAAGGAAGCAGGGCTTGACCTTCGCAAATTTTAGGAACTAAAAGCGGCGCGATGCGCCGCTTTTAATTTTTATTGGAGTTTTTTATGAATATTGGCATTGTTGGTTTAGGATTAATCGGTGGATCGCTGGGTTTGGATATTCTGGCAGCGAATAAGAACCTGTATGAAGAAGGATTTTTTTTAGACGAACTCAACTATGTGTGGGGTCTTAGTCGCAGTATGGAAACCTGTCGTTACGCATCCGAGATTAGTGCTGTCAATATCGCGGCTGTGGACATTAATGATCTGCCTAATCATAATTATATCTTTGAAAATACAGATATCGTTGTTATTTGCACGCCGATCGCGGCTATTTTGCCGACGATCGCCGCACTCGCACCCAAGTTTTCACCCAATGTAATTTTTACCGATGTTGGTTCAGTTAAATCCGCGATCGTCGAACCTGCGTCAAAGATTTGCGAACAATCTGGACAGCGATTTGTCGGTAGTCATCCGATGGCGGGTAATGCTTCTCAAGGTATCAGCGCCGCAAAATGGAATCTATTTAAAAATCGCCCCTGTGTGGTCACGCCTAGTGCTGATAGTGAGGCAGTTAGGGAGGTGCGATCGCTTTGGCAATCGGTGGGAATGAATATCTATGAATGTAGCCCCGAAGAACACGATCGCGCTGTGGCGATGATTAGCCATGCACCTGTAATGATTAGCGCTAGTTTGATCGCGGCTTGTCAGCAAGAAGGTGATGCTGGTGTTTTAAAATTAGCGCAAAATTTGGCTAGTTCAGGATTTTGCGATACAAGTCGCGTTGGTGGCGGCAATCCTGAACTGGGTCGGCTGATGGCGGAATATAATCAACCAGCTTTATTGCGATCGCTCCAAACCTATCAGCATTCTCTTCAAGAAGTAATCAGTTTAATTGAAAACAAACAATGGGCAGAACTAGAAGCTTTTTTAGCTAATACTCAACGCGATCGGGCTTTTTATATGGATTGATATTTTGCTAAAACGAAATATCTATAAAAAAATTATTTTTTCTTTGGTAATGAATTTAAAAACTCTTCGCTAATCACCTCTGCCATAATGCTAGCCATTTTTGGTAGCAAAATCTCGTTGGTACGGCTCATCGAATCGCCAACGATCTGCGGCAATACTGCGATCGCCTTTTTACCTGTTGACGACTTATAAAAGCTAGTAATGTCGCGCAGTTCCGACTCTGTAAAATACTTGTCATAGATTGGATAGGACACCTGCTCAATCAGTTGATCGAGATCGATTTTTGCGGCTACACGATCGCGATATTTGATCGCCATTCGTGACACGACCTCGCTAAATTGCTTTTGAACTTCAGGGCGATCGCTATCGAGCGCAGGTACAGACTTTAAAATAGTCGATACTAACTTCGGCAACTCAGCTCGCACCATGGATTCCATGACTTGTCTAGCATTTTTGTTGGATTCAGTAATTTCCAGCAATTCCTTAATCAAGGCTCGCTTTGATGGCGAAATTACTGGCGAAACAATTGGTATTTTTGATGGCGAAGTTACGGATTTAGCTTCATCTTTGTTTTCTACAGGAGTTTGCGCGATCGCCGTTAGTAAATTTAACGAAGGCAAAACTGAGATGGCTGTGAATAATGCAGAAATTAAGGTAGTCGAAAAAATACGGTTGAGCATAATTTTTTGATTTTTAGTTTTCAGGTGAATTTGTCAGATTTTTTTCAAGATTATAAGCCAATTTATCAGCGATCGCCGTTACCCAATTTTCATCTTGTTTGGTATAGCTACGCGGAACATTTGCTCCTAACACCATGACCCCTTTTTCGCCCAGAGGTTGCACGATTACACCCTGAGTATTTTCGGGCAAATAATCAAACTCCAATCGACCAGGATAAAGCTCTAATTTCACTAAATAAATCGGCTTTTGGGTTTTGATCACCCGTTCCGCGATCGTGCCAATATTTATTTGATTGCTCTTGCCCAAAATCCCGCGCCGCAAAATTGTTTGGCGATCATAATAAATTGCGACTACCTTCGTCACCGTATTGGTGAGCAAAATATGCGTAGCCCAAGCCAGTTCGACTTTAATCGCATCAGGAAGTGCGTCATCAATTTCAAAACCTTCTTCACCAACTAAAGTCACAGCATCAGGGATCTTCGGCTGAGCCTGTTGCCATAGCAACCCAACTAAAATCAACACGGCACTTAGCAAAACCCCAAGCGCATCAGCACGAGACTGGCTCGTTGTGAGATTTGCAGTCACCATGCGATTGACTAACAAAGCTACGCCGCCCAATGTCCCCACCACAAGGGGCAAATATCGAATCATGTATACTCCTCCTAATGCGGTCAAAACCTTTAAGAAACAAAACCTTTATAGCGCTTTGCGCTGTTATAAAACCCAGCAAATCTTTTAAAAGATTTGCTGAATCACTCAAAGCCTCAACAAGCTATAACAATTAAAACCTCTAACAAAGTGGAATATAAATAGATTTTGCAACAGTTTCCTCCTGAATTTCCTTTTGATTTTAATGATTTACCAACGCCCGCTTATCTAGTGGGTGGATGGGTGCGCGATCGCCTGTTAAATCGTCGCGGCAAATATCTCGATTTAGATTTTGTCTTGCCAGACAAAGCGGTGGAAACTGCTAATGCGATCGCCCGTAAGTATAGAGCAGGATTTGTGATATTAGACTCAGAGCGCCAAATTGCACGAGTTGTTTTTAAAGATGGGACGGCGGACTTCGCGCAGCAGATGGGTAGTAGTTTAGCAGCAGATTTAGGGCGGCGCGACTTTTGTATGAATGCGATCGCGATGGAATGTCATGAGTTATCAGAATATATCGATCCCTTTGATGGAATTGGGGATTTAAAATTAAAAAGAATCAGGATGGTTGCTCCTGAGAATATCGCCGAAGATGCTTTGCGAATTTTGCGAGGATATCGTCAGGCGGCGCAGTTAGGCTTTGAGATAGAAAGCTTAACTCGACAGGTTTTGATTAAACTCGCGCCAAAACTAAAATCTATGGCTGCCGAACGAGTGCGAACAGAACTTGGTTATTTATTATCAATTGCAAATGGAAGTCAATGGATGATTGAGGCGATTAGCGATCGCATTTTAGAAGATTGGTTGCCAAGTCAGCATTTAAATTCGGAGAGATTCGCTAAAATTGAGAATGTAATTTCGACACTTTTGGCGAGATTTCCTAGTCTAGAATTATTTTTTAGTAAACAGTTATCAGGCGATCGCTATGCCCTAGTGATTATAAAATTAGCCGCTTTAACCAACAGTGCCACCGCACTCGAAACACTGGGATTAAGCCGTGTTGAACAACGTTGGCTAGTCGGGATTTTACGCTATCTGCCCCAATTTATCGGTTTACTAGATAATTCTTCACCAAAAGAACAATATAAATTCTTTCAGCCAACTTTAGAGTTTTTCCCAGCGATCGCCGCGCTTGCCTTGGCTAGTGATTATGACTTAGCGGCGATCGCACCTTGGTTAGAGCCTTGGCTCAATCCTGATGATGCGATCGCCTATCCTAAGTCGTTAATCACTGGCGATGATCTCCGAAAAGATTTGGGAATTGCGCCTAGTCCGAAGATTGGCGAATTATTGGAAAGTGTAAAAATCGCTCAAGTAGAAGGAAGAATTTCTTCAAGAGAAGAGGCGATCGCCTTAGTAAAAGCAATCATGTGATCCTGATTTTTTAAGCAATCAGCCAACAAGTCAAAGCCGCCGCGATCGCATCAGCAGCATCATCAGGACGAGGAATCACATCAAGGTTTAATTCCCGCTTAACCGCTTCCTGCACATCACTTTTGTCCGCATTACCATGCCCAGTCAGCGCTAGCTTAATCTGTGGTGGCGAAAATT